>JBNKZD010000256.1:0-8496 GCA_050301235.1 Chitinispirillaceae bacterium
ATAACGGGAACCTCGTCCCTGGAAAAAATCGTGCTTCTCTATAAGGTTTATGCCCATTGCAGTAATTATTATAGATCTACCGTTTTTAGAATCGGTTACAACGACTTCACCTTTCTGGAACAGGCCATCCCTTCTGAAGGGAGATGGAATTTTACCTCGGGATTCAAAATGTGTTGCAGTAACATTGGGTTGGAGATCAACCGGATCGCCGAGAGCTTCAACAGCTCTTTGGAATGCATTGATTAGAGGTTGTGTCAACTGCTCTTTTGAAAAGCCTGACTGCTGGATGAATGCACGGTCCTCTTCAATGATGGATTCCGGGGTACGGGAATCGGTCCCAAGATAGCCATCTGCACTGAATTTGGATGGACCCAGAACCTCTTTAAGCTCTTTATGAAAGGGTGCTTTTTTCATTATGAAGTCCTTTGCTCAGGCGAATTTATCGTAGTAAATTTTTTCCACCGGCATTCCATTACTTGTCAATGCCTTAATACATGCATCAATCATTCCTGGCGAACCACACAGATATGCTTCATGCTTTGAAGTGTCGGGAATGTGCTTTTTTACAACTTCTGTAATTATTCCTCGTTCACCTGTCCAGTTGTTTCCATCGGGTTCTTTTGATAAGGCCGGTACAAAAGTGTAATCAAAAAGTTCTTTCTCAAGCTGCTTCATTTCATCAAGGAAAAACAGGTCTGTTTGAGTGAGTGCTCCAAAGAAATAGTGTGCTTTCCTTTTGGTACCCTTTTCGCGCATATCACGAAGCATGCTCCAGATCGGTGCCATTCCGCTTCCACCAGCAATAAACAGAATGGGAGCATCAGTCGGCTGCAGTTTAAACTCTCCGTAAGGTCCGCTCAATCCGACATCCTGACCCTTCTTAAGATAGTCAAAAACCCATGTTGTGCATATTCCGTTTGGAACCCGTCTAATGATCAGTTCCACATGATTTTTATCTGAAGGGAGTGATGAGAGCGAGTAGGCGCGGATAACCGATTCACGGCCTTTGTACTCTTTTGATTCAAGCTGAATGTATTGACCAGCTGTAAAAGTGATCTCTTTAGGTTCAAGTAATTCGATACGCAATTCAAAAATATCATGCGTAAGTTGTCGTTTGGAAATCAGTTTACCCCGATATTTACGCACCGAAAAATACTCATTTGGAATCTCGATACTGATATCACTTCTGACTTTAACCTGACAGCTCAGGCGTGTGTTACGCTTGCGTTCATCGGGTGAAAGATAGGGCTCCTCAACCGGACTGATATTGCCGCCGCCACTTTTGACAATAACTTTACAAAAGGCGCAGCTTCCTCTTCCGCCACAGGCTGACGGAATAAAGATCGATTCTCTGGCCAGAATCGAAAGCAGCGATGCACCTCCATTGACCTGCAGTTTTTTCTGCCCATTATTAATATCAATAGTACAGGGACCAAAATTGAGGATTTTTTTTTCAGCGATAACCAGCAGGGCTGAAAGCAGCAGACCTATACCGACGAGATAGCCGGTTGAAATCAAAACCTGTATCATTACATTTTCCATATGAATTCCATTCAAATTTTAATAATACCAGAAAATCCGATAAATGCAAGGGACATGATACCAATAATAATAAGTGTTATTCCCGGACCTTCAAGGCCTTTTGGAAGCATACTTTCATTGATTTTTTCGCGTATACCACCGATGAGCGTAATCGCCAGAAACCAGCCGAAACCTCCACCAGCACCAAATAGAAATGCTTCAAGGAAGTTATATGGTTTGTTTACCATGAAGAGACTTATCCCTAATATGGCACAGTTTACCGTAATGAGTGGAAGAAATATTCCCAGTGCGTAATACAGCGATGGAGAGTAGCGGTCGATGATCATCTCAACAAGCTGGGTAAATGCTGCGATAATCACAATGAATGTAAGAAACCGTAAAAAATCAAGATGCATCGGAAGTAAAATATATTTGTAAACAAGATAGTTCAGAGCAGTCGTGATGGCGGTAACAAAGGTAACTGCTGCTCCAAGGCCGATAGAGGTATCCACTTTTTTTGATACACCAAGGCATGAGCACATTCCTAAAAATCTGGTGAGCAGAACATTATCGGTAAATGCAGCAGAGACAAATATCAGGACCATGCCGGCAACGCCATGAGAAAGTGTTGGTTCCATTATTTAGCAGCTCCTTTCGGTGACACCATTCGTGCACGTGCAAACCAGGTTATCAGTGCCAGCATGAAAAACGCCCCGGGTGCCATAACCATGATTGTCCACTGGTGCCACCAGTGTTCAAGACCCGGAAGCTTATATCCAAGAAGTGTTCCAAAACCCAGTGGTTCACGAACTAGTGCAATCAGTACCAGAATAAAGGAGTAGCCCATTCCCATTGCAACCCCGTCAATCAGGGAAATAAATGGCTTATTCTGGCTGGCAAATGCCTCAGCGCGTCCCATGACAATGCAGTTGGTAATAATCAATCCTACATATGGGCCAATGAAACGATGGATATCGGGACTGATTGCTTTAATGATTATGTCAACAATCATTACATAGATGGAGATAATCAGAACCTGAACAATCATTCTGATCCGGTCGGGGATCATATTTCGTAGTGCACTGATAGTTAAATTTGATAATCCGGTTGTGAATATCAATCCGAAACACATGAATAGTGTGTTTGCCAGAAGGTTGGTAACTGCAAGTGTTGAACACACCCCGAGTACCTGAATCAGAATCGGATTATTTTTCCAGAACGCATCTGCAAAAACTTTACCTGTAGAAGCCATATAATCAGAACTCCGTGTTAATTACTGGGAAGGCTGCCCTTTATATGATCGTATAAACCGTTCAAGTTCACTGTTGAGAATACGTTGAAGTGCACTTGATGTCTGCGTCGCTCCTGTTATACCATTAATAACTTTCCCGTTTGCTGTTTTCTGTCCGAAAATTATGCGTGAATTGGCTGGCTTTGTCCAGTCAAGTGGTATTGATTTAAATTGATCTTTAAACCAGCTTTCCTCGATTCGTGCACCAAGACCCGGTGTTTCTTTCTGATCCAGTATTTCAATACTTTTGATCTCGCTGAGATCATTACTAAGTACCAGTATACCAATTATTCTGTCCCAGAATCCCAATCCATTGAACACAAATCCAATATCATGGGGCGTTGATTTACTTATGTATAACTGTATTGTCTGGTTATTTGCCCGGATCTCTTTTTTTTCAATGTTGTCCAGAATGACCTGTTCGTATGCTTCACTGGAAACTGTCCGGACGGTAAGCGCGAATGCCCTTGAAATACTTCGGTTCCGGATCATTCGCTCATTGCGGTTCAAAGTATCAAGTGAGAGATAGTGTACCAGTGAGATCATGGCGCCAAAGACAGCTGATAAAATGGTAACAAAAAGGAAGATGTACAACGGGGAGTTTTTTTTCATGATTTTGCTCCAGATTGCGCCACAGCTTTTTCCTGTCGGGGAGTATTGTTGTCTGGTGCTTTTTTTCGTGCCTGGTACCTTTTTATCCAGAGATCAAGTGATGGTGCGAGAGTGTTTCCCAGTAAGACTGCAAAGCCGACTCCGCCTGCAAAAACTGATTTATACCGGAAAAATACGATCATTACTCCAATAAAAACACCATATAACCATTGTGAAAGCTTTACTTTGGGTGCACTTACCGGATCAGTTACCATGAAAATGGCACAGAAAAGCAGTCCTCCGGAGAAAAGTGTAAAGAGCGGGGGAGGAACTTCTGAAATCCTGAAAACATATAAAAGAAGGATATTGAGACCCAATGCTCCTGCAAGTGTTGCTAAAGTTAATCTGAGCAGAGCTGTTTTTGTAAGGAAAAGGTATAATGCTCCGATGATGAGAGCCAGAGAACTTACTTCACCAATTGCTCCGGCTGTAAGAATTTTTGTTTCACCATTGAAACTGAAAAACTGCCCAATATTACCAAGGAAGAGATTAAACAGATCTGTTGAAAAACTGAAGTCTCTTCGTGACCACATTGGTGTAGCGGCTGAAATTGCATCGGTTACAGAGAGTCCGGCAGAACTGAGATGTGAGGGAAGTGCTTTAAGACTGGAAAAACTCCAGTGAAAGAAACCACCTGGAAATCCACTGAAAACGGGAACAAATTGTCCGGTCATTTCAACTGGAAAGGTAACAAAGACAAATGCTCGTCCTACGACTGCAGGATTAAAAATGTTCTTTCCGAAACCGCCGAATACCTCTTTTCCAAAGAGAATCGCTACTATTATTCCTACGGCGCAAATCCATAAAGGGATTGTTGGGGGCAGTGAAAGCCCATACAGTATCGAACTGACAAAAACAGCATAACTGACCTTGCCGTTCTTTTTTTGTGATTGCATGACCCATTCAGTCAGAAACCCGAAAATTGATGCAGTTATTAACACCGCAAGAACACGCCATCCAAAAAAGTATATACCGCAAAGTGTGGCAGGAATCAATGCATACAGTACATTGATCATATTTTTTTGTCTGAGAAACACCGGCTTTGATAATTTCATATTTTTCACCGCTTTATAAGATCGTGATCTATAAACATAATAAAAAATAGTAAAAGTGTCTAAAAAAGGGGAAATATTTTTAGACATAAAATATTTTTGTATTATATAAGTAATGCAAAACAGGTAATCGTATGAAAAATATCACGACACAACTTAATACATGGTTTCACCAGTATCATAAACAAGAATATCTTACAATGGATCCACTGATTTGTGTGAGAAAATTACATCGCAAAATCGACCGGGAGATAGGGGCTCTGATCGCATCAGTACTATCATACGGAAGAGTTGAAATCATTATTAAAAATTGTGATATGGTTTTTTCCGAGATGGGGTGGTCTCCTGTTGATTTCATTCTAACCACCTCGAACAAAAAAGTCCGGAAAGCATTTAGCGGATTCAGGCATCGGTTCACTAACTCTGATGATATGGTGACATTGATAGAGGTTCTCAGGGTAATAGTAAGCGAATACGGTTCAATTGAAAATTTTTTTTGCATGAAAACAGAAATTGAAGAGCAGCCTTTTAAAGAATCGATCATATCTTTTACAAAAAAAGTGAAGAATATTGCGCACAAAAACGTATCTTACTCGGGGAAGGGGTTTGACTACCTGTTTCCATCGCCGGATTCTGGAAGTGCATGTAAACGAATAAACATGTTTTTACGATGGGCTGTTCGGAATGATGATGGGATCGACCTTGGGCTCTGGAAAACGGTGAAACCATCTCAATTGATTATGCCCGTGGATACGCATGTCGCAGAGCAGTCCCGGTTATTGGGGCTTACGAAACGAAATAATGCTGATTGGAAGATGGCTGAAGAGCTGACGAGCAGATTACGTAAAATCGATCCCAATGATCCAATAAAATTCGATTTTTCGCTATGCCGTGCTGGCATGGTTGCCAGATAATCGGAAAAATGAGCATGCTCATACTTCTACGAAGAGTGTGAGGATAGGCAGATTATGAAAATACAGTTCAGGTGCAGGACTCATGGCGAATACTGAAAAAAGCGAGCCTTCGCGTAAATTCAGAGGTGTTTCGGTTAACTCCGGGAGAGTACAGGGGGCGGTTTGTCTTTATTCAGCAGAAAGGCATAAAGCAGTACCCGAATATTCACTCTCTAATGAGCATGCTGTCGAACAGGAGTTGAAGAAGTTTGAGGAAACTCTGGCCTACTGTTCGGCAGAGCTTGATGAGATTGCTGAAAAAGTACGACAGAGTGTTGGACGTACCGAATCTGAAATATTCATGACGCAGAAACATATCATGAACGATCCCAAGGTCGTTCAATCGGTGATCACACTTATAAAAAACCAGCGAAGGAATCTGGAAAGTGCAATCTCCGAAGTGTTGAGCAGCTATGAAGAACGATTTGCTTCACTGGATAATCAATATCTTCGGGAACGCTCATCTGATATTGGCGAAATACGCCGACGTCTATTAACACGCCTCAGTAATAAAAAAACGGGCGTTCTATGTAAAGGACAAGCCAAATGTCTCTATGGTGAAAGTCGTATCATTGTCGCAGAAGAACTGACCGCCGATATGATTGTCAGTCTGAATATCGACAAGGTACTTGGTCTGGTCACTGAGCATGGCGGGATAACTTCACATGCTGCAATAATTGCCCGATCACTCGGCATACCGGCTATTACCGGAATTCATGGTATAATGGAGATCATCAAGTGTGGTGATGATGTTCTCGTTGATGGTGACAAGGGCGAAATGTACCTCAACCCG
Organism: Chitinispirillaceae bacterium; assembly: GCA_050301235.1. Lineage (GTDB taxonomy): Bacteria > Fibrobacterota > Chitinivibrionia > Chitinivibrionales > Chitinispirillaceae > JAFGIN01. The sequence continues at coordinate 6,262 of JBNKZD010000256.1, forward strand.
GAACTGAGCCTGATTCATGAACTTATTCCGGTTGAACAGGTGAGTGTTGGTGATGTCTGTATCCTTGGTACACCACCGGGAATGAGTGTACTTGCCAATGCGAGTTCTATTGAAGATACCCGGCTAGCCTGGGCTGTCGGTGCTGATGGTATAGGATTATTTAGAACAGAAATATTGTTTATGCGTGAAGATCAACTTCCGGATGAAGATGATCAGTTTCACCTCTACTCACAGGTGTGTTCGATAATGCAGGGCAAACCGGTCACCTTCCGGTTACTTGACATCGGTGGGGATAAACCACTTCCGTTTCTGCGAATGAAAAAAGAAGCTAACCCATATCTTGGATGGAGAGGTGCACGTTTTCTTTTAGGAAATCCGGAGATGCTCAGGACGCAGATAAGAGCATTAAGTCGTCTCAGCATCGATTGGAAAGTGAAAATCCTGTTTCCTATGGTTATCGATGTCGCTCAATGGATGGAATTGAAAAAAAATGCAATCGAGGCAATCCGGTCTCTTCCTTCATACAATATGGATAATATTGAACTAGGTGCCATGTTTGAAGTTCCATCGGCGTTTCTTCAGGCAGACGAGATGTATAAACAGATCGACTTCGGTAGTGTTGGTTCGAATGATCTGATTCAATACCTTTTTGCGATTGACAGAACTAATGAGCTGGTATCTCAGGATTACAATCCGGAACATCCTGTACTCTGGAAACTGCTCATATCATTGAGCACTACAGCTTCAATGCACGGGAAGCCGCTTTCAATATGCGGCGAGCTGGCTGGTCGTGAAGGTTATTCTGCACGATTACTTGACAGTGGAATTACATTGCTGAGTGTGTCGCCGCGCCTGATACCAAGGGTGAGAAACGAGATGGCGCGATATGCTGGAATTCTGGTGTAATCGGGTAATTTTTAAATGTATATTAATAAATCTGATTGATCCTAACGGATTGGCCTAAGGATAGATAAAACTGATGCAGATAAACCTTTTATTTCTTGATACTGACCATACTATTTCACGACTGGCAGAAGCACTTGCTCGACAATATACGACTGAAGATATAACTGTCGAAAGTGCCGGGCTTTCACATGCGGTACTCTCAGAAGAGTTACGTTCGAAACTGTCAGATATTTCTCATGGAGAGCAAATATCGGGTGGAAAAACAGTATCTGAGCGGATTTTTGATATTGTTGTGACAATTGGCGATCCCGCTGCCTTTTCGGTACTTCCGGGAGTACCAGCTACATTGAACTGGCAATTTGATGCAGAAAGATCATTTAATACACTGACTGATGAACTGGATACTAAAGTTAAATGTCTGTTCACTCACGGATTTGTCAAAAGTATGGTTGGTCAGCGGGTATGGCTTCAACATGTGCTGGATAGCCTTCATGAAGGGATTATTGCGCATGATCTGGAGCGCAATGTATTCCTTGTAAGTCGTACTGCTGAGCGCATTACAGGAATGATGCGGGAGCAGCTTATCGGGCGTGATTGTCACGATCTGTTTTCACCTCGTCTATGCGGGGATCAATGCGCATTCTGTAATTTAAAAAGTGATGCCCACACTATTCATCGGAGCGAGTTTTCCACCGTTTTAACTCCGGGTGATGGAACCCGCAAAGAACTTGACGTGATCCGGATGCCCCTGAGAGATGAGTCCGGAAGAATTATTGGGACAATAGTTTCGTTCACTGATTCTACACGGTTAAGGAAACTTGAAGAAGAGCTGGGGGAGACGCAATCGTTCAAAGGTATTATCGGTAAAGATCACAAGATGCTTGCGATATATGAACTTATTCGAGATCTCTCCGGAAGTGATTTCCCTGTCGTGGTAACCGGGGAGAGCGGTACAGGCAAGGAACTGGTAGCTGCAGCTATACATAAGGAAAGTCAGCGGCGTGATCGTTTGTTCGTTCCAGTGAACTGTGGTGCTCTTCCGGAAGGAACACTTGAGAGTGAACTCTTTGGACATGTAAAAGGAGCATTCACCGGAGCAATCAGGGATAAAAAAGGTCGATTTGAACTGGCTGACAAAGGTACGCTGTTTCTTGATGAAATCGGCGAATTAAGTTTATCCATGCAGGTAAAACTGCTCAGAGTTCTTCAGGAAGGGATTATAGAGCCTGTCGGGGGAGAAATTCCAAGAAAGGTTGATGTGCGGGTGATTTGCGCAACTAACCGCAACCTTAAAGAGATGACTGCTCGAGGTCAGTTCCGTGAGGATCT
>JBNKZD010000257.1:0-7890 GCA_050301235.1 Chitinispirillaceae bacterium
TAAGCCTCAGATATTACTCCTTGACGAACCGACTACCGGTGTTGATCCGGTATCACGTAAGGAATTCAGCGAGATACTATCTGAGTTAAAACATCTGGGTATCACAATTGTCGTGTCAACCCCATACATGGATGAAGCTGACATGTGTGATGAACTGATGATTATCCATAAGGGTTTGATCCTCAGAGATGGTTCCCCCGAAAATCTTTTGCAGTCACTACCATATACAGTATACCAGATAGAAAATCGAATACAAACGATACACTGCCCGAAAAGTAATCCACAACGAAAAGGTATTCATCTGATTTACCCATCAGCAGGAACCATCCATCTTCTCGCAGATTCATCGGTGATCACTTCAGATGAAATACACACCTATACCACAGCTTCATTCAGCGGTTTTGAGACAATACGACAGGTCAAGCCAACGATCGAAGACCTCTTTTTTTATCTTGTCTCTGATGAAGAAGAGAGTGCATCATGAACACTGCACCATACGCGATAGAAACAACCAGACTTTCCAAACAATTTGGATCGTTTACAGCAGTGAATAATATCAGTTTTACTGTACAAAAAGGTGAAATTTTCGGTTTCCTTGGTGCAAATGGAGCCGGGAAAACTACCGCAATAAGAATGCTATGCGGTTTACTTGTTCCAACTTCCGGTACTGGTCGTGTTGCAGGATTTGATATCAGTACTCAATCATCAAAGCTGCGTAGCCATATCGGGTATATGTCCCAGAAATTCAGTCTGTATAATGACTTTCTTGTTAAAGATAACCTCTTTCTTTACGGATCAATTTACGGACTTAAAGGGAGCAGATTGAAAAAGCATATCGATGAAATGTCTGAACTCCTGGGTATTCAGGACCTGCTTACCCGTAAAACCGGTTCGCTCCCCTGGGGATGGCAGCAGCGACTCAGTCTTGCATGCGCAAATCTTCATCAGCCCGACATTCTTTTCCTTGATGAACCAACAGGCTCAGTTGATCCGGTGAGCAGACGTAATTTCTGGGACCTGATAATTTCACTTTCTGCACAGGGAACTACAATATTTATCACAACACACCATATGGATGAAGCAGAGTATTGCCACCGTATTTCGATTATGGTACAGGGTGCAATCACTGCTATCGACACCCCGCCGCGACTGAAATTATCAACGTCATCAGCCACACTGCAGGAGGCATTTATAAAGATTGTTTCGCCCCCCAGCAAAGGGGCAGCAGAATGATTCAGCGTCTCTATGCAATTATTCTAAAGGAACTCCGTCACATTATCCGGGATAATCAGACACTTTTTATCATACTGGTGATGCCGGTTATCATGATGTTTCTTTATGGGTACGCACTCACGATGGATATCAAAGAAGCACCGGTGCTCATTGTCAACCCAACACCGGGCGCAGAAATTAATGAATTGACATCAAGGATAAATGCCTCAACACTGTTTAAAGTTATCGGAACGATTGAAAGCAGCCCGGATCCTGAAACAGAATTCAGAACCCGAAAAGTTAAAATAATCTGCAGGTTTCCTCCATCGTTTACACGAGATCTTAAAAATGGAGGTAATGCAGTTCCGGTACAGGTACTTATTGATGGATCCGACCCAAACACTGCCACCATTCTGAAAAATGCATTCGAGGGGGTGCTCTCTTCAATAGCTCTGGATATTATTAAAATGGAACCTCCCGATATCGTTATTGTCAATCAGCGGATACTCTACAATCAGGAGCAGAAGAGCGCGCTGTTTTTTGTTCCTGGCCTCATGGCAGTCATCCTGCTTATGATCAGCGCACTGCTTACATCACTGACTATTACCCGTGAAAAGGAGCTTGGTACGCTCGAGCAGCTGCTTGTCTCTCCTCTTCATCCGTTTGAAATCATTCTTGGCAAAATCATCCCTTATATTCTGCTGGCCGGTATAGATGGCGTGCTCATTCTAATCACCGGTAAATTAGCATTTGGGGTCGAAGTTGCAGGCAGCCTGACATTTCTGGCATTCGCAAGTACGATATATATTTTTACATCATTATCAATAGGTATGCTGATAAGTACTGTTGCATCAACACAACAGCAGGCTATGATGATGGTATTGCCGGCAACGATGCTCCCGACAGTAATCCTTTCCGGATTCATCTTTCCTTTAGCATCTCTTCCAATAGCACTCCGGTTGATAAGTAATGTCATCCCGGCAACCTGGTTTCTTCAGATCATCCGTGGAATCATTCTTAAAGGGACCGGCATTGAGATACTCTGGCCGCAACTCACCATCCTTTGCGCAATATCACTTTTCCTGATCACTGTATCAGTAAAAAGATTCAGGGGGCATCTATGAACCGTATCAGACTTATGGTCTGGAAAGAGTTCATGCACATCCGTGCTGACAAACTGTCAATTCGCCTCATGATATTTCCGGTGATCGCCCAACTGCTGATCATGGGATATGCACTCACCACCGAAGTAAAGCATACGCCTGTCGGTATTTACGACCAGAGCAACAGTCCCGCAAGCAGGTCGCTTGTAGCATCGATCCGCGCTAATGACCTGTTCAACTATAAAGGTGACTTTGACAATTATAACGATTTCACCAGCGCAATCAGACAAAGTGCTATCAGTCTGGCACTGGTTATTCCTCCCGATTTTCAGAAGCAGATCTACACAACAAACGGATGCAACGTTCAATTGCTTGTTGATGGTCAGGATGCCAATTCATCAAATGTCGCATCGGGATATATCAATGCAGTGATCAACCGATGGAAGATCTCATTTCTTTCATCACAGCTCAACAAAAAGGGAATTCTTCTTGAGAATGTTATCCCGATTTCAGTCAATACAACAGTTCTTTTCAATCCACTGCTTAAATCAACATGGTATATGGTCCCGGCACTGGTAGTAATTCTTGTCACAATGGTTACAAGCCTTCTGTCAGGATTCTCAATTGTTCGAGAGAAGGAAGCCGGAACACTGGAACAGCTGCTGGTAACACCGGTCAGCACGCTTCATATCCTGGCAGGAAAAACAATCCCCTATTTTATACTTGGGTTCATTGAACTCTGCATTTTTCTGGTTTTTGCACTCCTATGGTTTCAGATACCATTTCGTGGGAGTTTTGTAACCTTCGCTTTGTTTGGTCTGATCTACATGCTCTCATCTATAGGAATTGGTGTATTAACTTCAACTATCGCGCGAACTCCACAGCAGGTTCTCCTGTTAATCTGGTTCATCCTTATATTTTTCATCCTGCTCAGTGGATTTTTCATCCCGATCGAGAATATGCCACAAAGGGTGCAGACGGTTACGATAATTAATCCGGTACGATGGTTCATGCAGGCTGTACGTGAGATCTTTCTCAAAGGCTCCTCTCTCGCAGAATTATGGTTTGAAGCAGTAGTTATGTTTATCACTGGTATCATTGTTTTCTGCTCATCACTGTTGTTTTTCCACCGTCGGTCCCAATGATTTTTCAACCCTTAAATCGGTGGCAATACTGAATCACAACAGTTATTATCATTCCAGATAGTATTTTATGCTCGACAGCTACAGTAAATGTGGTACAATTACATTACGCTCAACAGCGTAGGCAGTAGAGTCAGTTACGGTGATAAGTTGATAATCTCATGCAGCATACTTATTCCTTCCTTCACTTTTTCTCCGCAGTAATATTTCTTTTCCTTGGGGTGATAATACAGATCCGTGATTTTCACACACGTCTCAATCAGGCATGTGCGGGAGTTATGTTCAGTTTTTTCATCTGGAGTATTTCAACAGTTTTTGTGCATCATCCCTCCACACCTGAAGCCTGGGCTCGAGTAATTGCAAACGTCGCATCCATTGGATGGTTGTTTTTCCCCTCATTTCATCTCTGGTTTGCCTGGCTGTATACCAAAAGAAAATCTGGTATATTTCTTAAAATTCTTGGCGTCCTGAATTTTCTTGTACCCGCAATACTTTTCTGGCATCAATGGAAATACTCTGTTTTCGTTGCAGAATTTCTACCTCGTACATACGGATGGTTTACACCATGGGAACCAACACTATGGCCCACATTTTACTTTATCTATTGTGCAGGAATGACCTTCATAGCATTCTGGCTCATCTTCAACCATGGTCGCACAAGCAGAAATAAGCCAATCTGGACACAATCATTGATACTTATCATCAGTGGGACCATCTCGCTGTTAAGTGGCTTTTTGTGCAACATAATTTTCTCCTTGATTTTCACTGAAGGATTCCCATCGGTCGGAGATATTACATCTCTTATCTGGGCTGCCGGGATCACCTATGTTGCAATTAAATATAACATGCTCAATATTACACCATTTATCGCCGCAAATCGAATCATCTCTTCGATGACTGACCTTCTGTTCCTTCTTGACACTCAAGGTACAGTCAGGTCTGTCAACTATGCTGCTGAACAGGTTCTTCATGGTAAAGCAGATGGCATTATCAACCGTTCGTTTAAGGAACTGATCATTCATGATAGCACCCGGCGCGAATCACTGTTTGAAGCGATCCTGAAGAATCCTGAATATACAACAGAAGTTTCACTCTCTTATGTAACGGGACTATCAGTGCCTGTCGAACTCTCAACTTCAAGTATCCCGGGAATTGGGATCGTATGTGTAGCACATGACATTACACTCCAAAAACAACGTACCACATCCCTTAAAGAAGATAAGAAACTTCTTGAGTCTCAGGTTTTGCAGGCGACAGATGAGTTGAGACAGACAAATTTCAGACTCAGGGCAGAAATGCAGGAGAAAAATGCGGCTATTACCTCACTCAGAGAAGCTGAGGAGCGATTTAGAATAATTTTCGAATCTGCTCCGGATGGTATCTGTCTATTTGATCCGGATGGGTCATTTATCGAGGGAAATAAAGCAATGCAAAACATTCTGGGATGTTCAAAGGAAGATTTTGCCACTTGTTCAGCAATCATCGCTCCAAAATCCGGTGAGACTGCTTTCGACTACAGAGAGTTGAATTTGAGAAAAAAAGATGGTACAGAAACACCTGTTGAAACAATTGCACATCAACTATTGATCGCAAATAAGAAAATGACCGTTTGCATAGTAAGAGACCTGACAAAAAAGAAAAAAGCTGAAGAGGACGCAGAAGGTCTTCGAATGGCACTCCACCACACACAAAAAATTGAAGCGATAGGTCGTCTTGCAGGTGGTATAGCTCACGATTTTAATAATCTTCTGGGTGGGATAATCGGGTATGCTGAACTTCTGCGTAAACAGTTACACCAGCGCTACTCAGCAGAATTGGAAATTTTATCTAAAATCATCGGAGTCTCTAAACAGGCTGCGGAAAGAACCTCTCAGTTACTTGCATTTGCCCGTAAGGGTAAATACACCATCGAAAATATAAACATTCATGAAATAATTGAGGATGTCACAAACCTGATGCGACATACCATTGACCCGGGAATCGTGGTCACCTTCCGTTCTGATGCACAAGACACAATAGTCAAGGGCGACCGGTCACAACTACACAGTGCGCTGCTCAACCTGGGGATAAATTCACGTGATGCACTTCCCAATGGGGGAACTATCGGATTCTCTACAAAAAATGTTACAAGAGCTGATCTTCAACTTAACGATTTTCCTGATGAACAGGTAGCAGAACACTACCTGCAAATCGAAGTCATTGACAACGGAACCGGAATGGATGAAATCACAGCATCACGGGTTTTTGAACCGTTTTTTACTACAAAACCCGAGAGAAAGGGGACCGGACTGGGACTGCCAAGTGTCTATGGAACAATCAAGCAGCACGGAGGCTGTATCTCTCTTCAATCCCAAATCGGTAAGGGCACATCCATTTCACTGTTTCTTCCTCTTTCCCAGGATGTGCCCTTAACTGCATCGACAGTTGAAACCAGCATCACAGCTTTAAATAAACGCAACGCCAGAATTCTTATAGTCGACGACACTCCCCAACTTAGAGAAATTATGATCGAATCACTCATCTGTGAAGGACATACAGTACACACGTGTGAAAACGGAAGTGAAGCGGTCTTATGGTACCAGACAAATCATACATCCTGCGATCTGGTAATTTTAGACTATGCGATGCCCGATCTTAATGGGAGAGAATGTTTTATTACACTGAAACAAATCAATCCATCTGTAAAAGTAATTATTACTTCAGGGTATGCGCTCGAAGGTGAAATTGAGAAAACCCTTGACGCTGGGGCCTGCTCTTTTCTGCAAAAGCCTTTCGAAATCGATAATTTTGTAACACTTGTGCAAAAGCATCTCTGCGAATCGATTGAACATTGAGATCAAAATCGCCGATTTTAATATATTGCCTCAAAAAACGGAAATTAAATTTCCGTTTTTCCTCATAGACTTTATTGTACGATTATGGTACATATACCCATGGTATCACACTGAATTTGAGGTTCCATTGATGTATCAGAAGCTTTTAATTCACTTAAAAACCAGGAATAATAATCGCGGAGGATCACTTATCGCAGTGCTTGTTATCGCCGTTGTTGGGATGATAATGTTACAGATGCTTACAATCACCTCTCGTTCAACCGTAAAAAAAAGTGGCAACCACGTGGCTAAGATGTCATCATTCAACATCGCAGAAGCAGGTAAGGAAGACTTTTACAGTAAAATCAGAAGTAAAAAATTTACACCTTTACCCAACACTCATGTGACGATTTCATCTGACCATCCGTTTGCCGGGGGTACATTTACTGTGACCTGCAAAACCGGATCTAATCCTGAAAGCCTCTATATCAGAACTACCGGTGCCATCAGAAGTGAAACAACTAATATTGCAATAACTGCACTATTTGCACCCGAAATTCCGATTAGTAATTTTTCGAATCGAACTGGTGGTGCAATTGTTTCCCGCTATGATGTCGATATCAATGGAAGTTGTGAAGTTGATGGTAATAATTATGATTCCCTGAATAAACTTGTTCCTTCTAAACCAGGTGTCTATGGAGTCTGGACATGTATGTCCCTGACTCTTGAGGGTTCAGCGAGCGCGGGTGGAAATGGACAATCACCTGTTGGAAAAAAGGATCTGCCAACATATAGTAACATTGTAGCTTTTGAACACGCTGCGGTACCATCAACACTTTCTTCTCCCGAGGCTTTTTTGGGGGTCCCATCTGGTGGCCTGAACAAGTTTAAAAAAGCTAGCTTGACAACTCCATTTCACGGTGTTGTCTACATCGAAGATGATGTTGGTCCGGTCCACTTTGGAAATTCAAGCGGCATATTGATCGTTCATAACGCTTCAAAAACAGCTACTTTAAAAGCCAATGGTGGAACGTTCAAGGGGCTTATAATCTGTGATGATATTGACAAAGTTAATGGTGGTATTGACATTCTCGGGGCAGTTGTTTCCTTAAGTGAATCTACAGGAAAATGGGATTTCAATGGTAATTCATCAATTCATTACAGCTCGCAGGTACTGGATAATTTGCAAGATTATTGTGATAACATCGAAATGCGTCTTGATGAGAAAGCCTGGAAAGAGGTTTCTCATTTTTAAAGAAAAGTTTCGGTATCCCGGCATAATCCGCGTTTATTCCTCCTTTTCAAGCATTGACTTTACTACCTTTTCTTCAGCCTATCCTTTTACACACACATTTACTTTTGCAAGTACGAGCTACCGGAAATACTGTTTCCGTTTTTTTCCTTTGCACCATACGTATCATTTCAGTATAAACATTTTCAAGGACTGGAGCACCCTGAATGTTTAAAAAACTAACTTTACCCAAATTGCAGAACCGTTGTGATGGAGGATCATTGGTAGCCGTTCTTGTTATATCGGTAATAGCAATGATGCTTCTCCAGTCTCTGGCGTTTTCGACACGTTCAGCATTAAAAACCAGTGGAAGACATGTGTCAAAAGTA
>JBNKZD010000258.1:0-89220 GCA_050301235.1 Chitinispirillaceae bacterium
TGGCATATAAATTGTTGTATTATCTTATAATTAATCAAAGGCTTACCCACTTATAAACATTCATTAAATGTATTCATTCCCTTTTGGAGATATCGTCAGTTTCTTCTTTAATGAGACACGATGTCACCATAAAAATCATCATCGTACAGCTTTGTACTTAAAATTCAATTGAGTTAAACAAGCCTTCAGGTGGTACTTTCGGGTACTCTTGAAATCCAATTTGCGGATGAAATGAAGGAGGGGATGATGTTTGAAAATAGAGTTAAGTTATTGAAAATATTTGGATTTGAAGTAAAAATCGATATTAGTTGGATTATTATTGCTATTCTTGTCACCTGGTCGCTTGCAGAGAGCGTATTTCCTCTTTATAATCCGGATTTATCTCCACAAGTGTATTGGATTCTTGGTGTTGCCGGAACCATCGGCTTGTTTGGATCGATAATTTTTCATGAGTTGTGCCACTCACTTGTTGCTCGAAGATATGGCTTACCTATGCGAGGAATTACACTTTTTATTTTTGGTGGTGTTGCTGAGATGGATGAAGAACCAACTCAGCCAAAAATCGAATTCTTTATGGCGCTGGCAGGACCACTGGCCAGTATTGCAATTGGTGCATCATGCTTTATTCTTTTAGGTATAGGACGTTCTACTCGCTGGATTTCTCCAATTTTGATGATTTTAAGCTATCTTGGAACTATTAACATTTTTTTGGCAATTTTTAATCTTATTCCGGCATTCCCACTGGATGGTGGGCGAATATTCAGATCGATATTATGGTATCGGAAAAATGATATTGTTTGGGCTACAAGAATAGCATCAGGAACAGGTTCTGGGTTTGGTTTGTTTTTGATCATTCTTGGGGCGATTTCAGCATTGGGTGGTGGTATAATAAGTGGAATCTGGTGGGTATTGATAGGGATGTTTCTGCGAAGCGCATCAAAAATGTCCTATCAGTCGGTGCTGATCCGGGATACACTTAAGGGAGAGTCGGTTGCAAAATTTGTGAATACGCACGCCGTAACAGTCTCACCTGATACTTCTGTTGATGAGGTGGTTGAGGATTATTTTTATAAATATGATAATAAAATGTATCCGGTTATCGATGAATTTGAGCATGTTAAATACATAACAATCGGTGATATCAGGATGCTTCCCCGAAGTGAATGGAAAAACCATCATGTAACAGAATTCGCACATAATTGCAACACTGATACCGCAATTGGTCTTAAAGAGGATGCAATGAAAGCACTATCAATCATGAATAAAACGGGAAATAATCAAATGATGGTGGTCGATGGTGGGGGAAAACTGGTTGGAACTGTAGCAATGAAAGATCTGATTCGTTATCTCTCTGATAAGATGGAGATTGAAAATGATAGATTTTCAAACGATGATCAGCCAGAATAGGTAGGTACTACACTTAAATATAGTTGAATCTGTAATAGAAGAGAACTACGATTCTTTTAGGATGAATTAATTATTTTATAAGCAGAGGTAATTATAAAACTCCTGTGTGTTTTGACTCCGCTCAATAAAAGACCTCAAAACCGTAGCGGAGTCGTTGGGTGTTCATGCTGAGTTTTGTAATTACTTCAGGATGTGTATCTTATAAAATATTCAAGAAAAGAGATGGAATGAAAGCGGTTTTTATTGATGGTCAGGAAGGAACTACCGGGTTAAAGATCCGGGATCGATTAATGAATCGAAACGATATCAAGCTTTTGGAGATACCATCTGAAGATCGTAAAAATAATAAAGTTAAAGCTGAATATCTCAATAGTGCAGATGTTGTTATCCTTTGTCTTCCTGATCCTGCTGCCATGGAGTCGGCATCAATGGTTACAAATCCGCAAACGTGTGTTATTGATGCGAGTACCGCCTTCAGAACACATGATGACTGGGTGTATGGGATGCCGGAATTGGATATATCGCAGCGGGAAAAGATTAAAAAAGCCAAACGGATTTCAAATCCCGGCTGTCATGCCACCGGATTTATCTTGTCGGTTCTTCCATTGGTCGAGTCCGGGATAATTGCATCAAATTACCCTGTAACTGCTACATCGGTAACAGGTTACAGCGGTGGAGGAAAAAAACTGATCGAGCGCTTTCAGACATCAAAGCAGCCGGCGGATGTGTTAAATGCGCCACTTCATTATGCACTTGGGTTGAATCATAAACATCTTCCCGAGATGAAAAAACGCGCCGGATTGGATGCTATTCCATTGTTTTTGCCTATTGTAGCTAACTTTTATAATGGTATGGTGGTAGCAGTTCCTTTTCATAAATCGTTACTTTCAAAAAAGGTTTCTGTTCAGGATTGTCACCAAATTATGTCGGAAAGATATCAGAATCAACCATTTATCAGAATTCTTCCATTGAATCACGAAGAAGTACTCGATGGCGGATTTCTTCAGCCGACAGTTTGTAACGATACAAATTTTCTTGATATTTTTGTTACAGGCAATCAGGATCAGATCGTCGTGATGGCTCGGTTTGATAATCTCGGCAAGGGTGCATCAGGCGCCGCAGTTCAGAATCTAAACATTGTTTGTGGATTCGATGAAACTGCAGGACTGATGTAATTATTGTAGGTTTCGTACGGAAAAATCGTAAGTACGGGCACGTTGCAACGTGCCCCAACTGCTAAAAACCGGCGAACCAAAAAAGATTCCGAATACTGATCAAGTTACACTTTCAAAGTTATTGTCAGCTTCACTAATAGTTAAAATAGTTCTGCAATTAATTCCGTAATATCACTTTCAGTGCGCAGATAAAGGAATCAATAATCTGGGGTTGTACTATGAATAAACCATGTATTGGAATTGTTGGTGCAGGGAAAGTAGGTTCTGAAGTAGCAAATAAGATAATGCAGAATCATTTGGGTGATTGTCTCCTGTTTGATGCATCGGTTGGATTAGCCCAGGCCAGAGCATTAGATCTGTCACACAGTGCATCTGCGTCAGATACACATGTGAAAATTACAGCGTGTGATACCTTTTCCGAGTTAAAAAGATGTGGTGTAATTGTTGTTACTGCCGGGTTACCCAGAAAAGAGGGTATGAGCAGGGATGATCTTTTTAATGTGAACTTAGCAGTTGTGAAGGATGTAGCTGTGAACATTCGCAGGTATGCTGCAGATGCAATTATTATTATGGTTACAAATCCTCTTGACACAATGAGTTATGCATTATGGCGAATGAGTGGTTTGCCTTCTCATCATATAATAGGAATGGCTGGTGAACTTGATAGCTCAAGATTCAAACATTACATTTCTGTTGAAGCGAATGTTGATCCCTGCAGCGTTGAGACGCTGGTGCTTGGGAGCCACGGTGACCTTATGGTGCCGCTTGTCAGCCATACTCACATACGGAGTACCCCGATATCAGCGCTGATCCCAGATGAAAAAATCAAAGTAATTGCAGAAAAAACGCGTGATGCTGGCGGTGAAATTGTTAAACTTTCGGGAAATGGATCCGGTTTTTATGCTGCGGCCTCTTGTATCGTTGAAATGATAAATAGTATCATTAATGATAAAAAGAAAATTTTATGTTGTTCGGTTAAAACATCCGGCGAATACAATTTGGATTCGTTATACATTGGTTTACCGGCAGTTATAGGAAAATATGGTGTGGAGAATATTATACAGCTTAACCTTCCACCAGATGAGTCGAAAATGCTGAGAAATGCTGCACAACATCTGATTGCAATGCAGGCAAAAACGGATACATTACTGCCGGTGATGAATTAATTTGTTTAAAGAAATGCTTCTGAGTCATTGTTTTGATTCGCAAGCTGCTTAGTGAAGCTTCTTCATGTAAAGGGTATCTGATTTACGGTCATTCAACTCTTGTAAATATGACATTCAATGTTGCAAAGGTTGTATCGGAAGATGAACTGGTACAACGGTTAAGAATTTCTGTTAATGATACAGGGATAGGAATCGAACAAAATGTCATTTCACAACTCTTCAATCAATTTGTACAGGCTGATTCATCAACAACAAGAAAGTTCGGAGGGACTGGCCTTGTTCTCCTCATTGTAAAACAACTTGTTGAGCTCATGGGGGGGGGAAACAGTTTCAGTCGAAAGCTTGCCAGGAACGGGGTCGACATTTTCATTGGAAATCCCATTTAAAAAGACCCAAAGTGGTGAACCTCTGTTACCCGTGAACTGAAAATCCCTGTTAGAACAGCACTTCTAATACATGACAATTGCGAACATGAGTGGTACGTAACAACAGCTATTTATGTATTGTCAAATACCTGAAATTGATGGATTTCAGGCGACAGAAATAATACGGGATAAAAATTCAAATGTCAGGAACCATGATATATTTATCATCGCATTTACTGCCCATGCGATGCAGGAAGAGATACAGAAATGCTTTTTATCCGGCATGAATGATTATGTGCTGAAACCAGTTACCATCGATTCATTGAAAAATGTTCTCAGACGATGGGAGGATTCACGAAAAAGAAAAGGTGCAGCTTAATCCCAGTCTTCTTTCCTCAAAAGGTGTACTTTAATCACAACTGCCTGACCACTTTCCGTATCAAATGCAATCTTCCTCCCCTTAATTCCACCAACATCTTCAGATACAACAGGGATTTTACGGGCATTTAATATTTTCCGGGCAATCTCAACATTCTTTAACCCTTTTTCAGAGTTACTGTTCGAGGCTCCACCAAAAATATGTGCTTCAAATTTTCCGCGCGGTAAGATCTCTTTCAGACTGTTGATCAGAGCGATCATCGAGACATTCCCAAAACGGGCCGTAGTCTTTTTCTTATCATAGGTAGTGGGCTCAATAAAGCAGTTCATTCCGGAAATGTGTGTTTTTTCATCCCAGAGACAGACAGTGACCGATGTCCCAACAATGGAAAACAGAACATCAGGTTCATCGGTAATATAAATGGAGCCTGGTTTTACGAGAATCCCGTTGAGGCTGGTTCCATTGTTCCGACGTTCTTTCATATTCAGATTGTAACGTTTACAGGGGAGTGTGGCAAGAGGGATTTGTTTAATAACTGTGATAATTGCCAGACAATGATCCGTGATTTTTCTGAATCCAAACTTAAAAGATGCATTAACTCAGCAAAATGGTCCCGCCAGCATATTAATTCAGAAAAAATACCTCTAATAATTCAAAAAACAATGAGCGGATTTTTTGCATCAAAAAGTCTATTATACAGAAACCGAAATTAACAACCAAAGGAGTTTTTATGAAAAGCAATCTTTTTACCACCATCGCAGCAGGAACCACAGCCTTAGTGCTCATCTCAGCTACTGTAACGAACTCTTTTGGAGAAGATCGCAGAAGAGATACGAAACGTGTTGACACTCGCGTAGTAACTCGAAATGGTAAAAGAAATCAAAATCAGTCGGTAAAAGTATATACATATCGCTCAAATGGTGCTAATAACAACAATAATAATCATGGCAGTCAGAAACATCAGAGTTATCAGAACCACCGGAATCATGATCAGCGGATTGTTCACAGAGGAAGAGAATACATCTATCGGGATAACTGCTTCTATCATAGAGATCGTGGTGGCAGGCTTGTTGTTGCAACAGCTCCAATTGGTGCAGTAGTTGTATCGTTGCCAAGACTTTTTCATACGGTAACTATTGGCAATGCATCAGTATTTTTCAGCGGAGGTATTTACTATCGTAAATGCCATAGTGGCTATGAAGTTATTGAACGGCCGCATTTTCATCAGCCTCCTGTACATGCTCGCCGTGTAATCATACGTGAACGTGAATACTATGTTCATAACAATGTTTACTATTACAAAGAAGGCTCTGACTATGTTGTATGTGAACCCCCGGAACAGGTTGTTGTCCAGCAGAGTTCATCAAGTGATGTAACCATCATGGTGAATAACAGCAATGGCTCAAGAACTCCGGTAACACTTAGTCCAATTGGTGGAAATCAGTGGAAAGGTCCAAGAGGCGAGATTTACAACGGTATACCAGATAATCAGCAACTTTCAAGTGCATACGGATTTTGATCTGTAAATAGATGGCTTTCAGGGAGCTTCATCGTCAATGGTCACCGGAATGCGCAGATTCCGGTGGCTTTTTTTTAAAAAAAATTATTCCATTCAGGCATTGCCGTTGCAGTACTATCTATCATTAAAATGGTCATCCTCACACTTGAAGGGAAGAATGTATGAAGCTGCGATGTACGGCATTCAGTAATGATGGGTCAATTCCGGAGAGATACAGTTGCAACAATGAGAATATCAATCCAGCACTACTGATATCGGATTATCCTCCACAGACAAAAAGTTTTGTTCTGATAGTAGATGATCCTGATGCTCCCAAAGGCGTTTTTCTTCACTGGCTGGTCTATGACATTCCGGTTCGTGAGGTGATAGAGCAGAACTCAGTACCTGGTAAACAGGGAATTAATGATTTTGGTAATATTCGCTATGATGGTCCCTGTCCAGGCTCAGGAACGCATCGCTACTATTTTCGTGTTTATGCTCTGGATACGATGCTGAATTTCACTGATGGCATGCAACGTGATGAGATTGAGGATGCAATTGAGCATCATATAATAGATGTTGCGGAAGTTTGCGGTTTTTATAGCGCCCATGAAAGTGTCTGAGCCGTATGAAATCGTTTACCATTTTTGGTTACATGAAAAAAAAGCACATTAGTATATCAGATAAGATCAGTGGTGATAAAAATGTTAACATATTTGGTAATTTATAATAGTAACCAAATGCTTGTGTAGTCGTTTTGTTTTAAACAGTATTCAATTTACCAAGGAAAAATTAAGTAAGGTTCCAGATAACTTTGAATTACGGCGTTTAGTCTTTATTCTTCCCTGCCATTCATTTTATCATTTCGTAATAGTACTTAAAGAATAACAGCCACTTAGTGGTGACTTAAATGTCACCAATTATTTAAATAGTATACAAATAACTGTCTCAATAGCAGCAAAATGCCGTTATATTAATTATCATTCAATCATATTAGATGGATCAGACGCTCATGATACATTCATGGGCGTCTTTTTTATTGTCTTGAGCCATTTTATTTAAAAGTGACTTTGTGGTATGTGATGAGCATCACAAAAAGATTACATACATTGTATTATACTAATTAATATGAACATACAACTTAGCAATGCTGAGATCGACATTATTCTGGATTGGATTGAATCCTCATTGAAGCGTTCAACAAGGTATGGCGGCTCAGATATTTTTTTTCCGACGGATATGATTCTAGGAAATAAATTAAAAAAAAGTGATGGAACCTTTGAGTTATCTGTGGACGAGATAGCTACTATTGCTGACGCAATGGAATCTTCGGTGAGTAGCAAGTACGGCACTAATAAATATCTGTTTGGGCTTGAAAAAGTAGTGTACGATAAAATAATTTTCTTATATACCTATCCTGAGTAATAGTGGATTAAGTGCATGGTGAAGTTAAATAAAGATGTGTTGAATATTGGGGTAGTATCTGATACCCATGGATTGTTTAGAGATCAAATCAATAAATGTTTTGAAAATGTCGATTGCATAATTCATGCTGGTGACATAGGTTCACCTGAGATAATTGAGAAATTATCATCATTAGCGCCACTTTATGCAGTTCTGGGAAATACAGATCCACCATTTATTTTTACCGAATATAACTACGAGGAGATCATTGAAACACCTCATCATAAGATCTATGTTATACATAGTATAGCAGATATCGAGCGGGATATTACAAAAGAGGGTTTCAATATAGTCATTTCAGGGCATACGCATCGGCCATTGATTACAACCGATAATAATATACTGTATGTTAATCCTGGAAGTGCAGGTCCGGTCCGGTCTAATCTACCCATATCCGTAGCGTTATTACTTATAGATGGAAGTATGCTTCATTCGGAGTTGATCGAGCTTGATAAGGTCTGAATGTTATTCTTTCTCTAAGAAATGTGCCTTTCTGACAAGAACTGCTTTATCACCATCATCGAGTTCATTCTGCATAAGTGAAATAAGCAGTAGTGAAGATGATGATTTGTTTACATGTATTGCAAGGCCGATTGCTGACAGTTTCCATGAGATGACTTTTTTTCCGGTATGATACAACCCGAAAATATCACCCCGTTGAACACCGTCATTTTCACCCTTGTCAATAATAACAGTCTGAAAGGGATAAAGACTTGGAGTCTGTTCCGCACGAGCTACAACGGCCCCGGTGATTGAAATAGCGGGAGTCGTTACCGTATCGATGAGTCCGGAAAAGTCACTGCTGGATTTGTCTACCCGTTCATCTCCGGTAATTACATCCCATTGATCAAAAAGAAGAGCTGTTACCTTGCGGGGTGCAGACTCGATGACTTTGCATCTCCCACTGCGCTTGATAAGGTTTGCGACTTTACCCTCTATCTCAATAAAGCGCAAAGAGGTATAAATATCGAGTGTGTCGCCAGTTTTACAAAAGGTTTCCTGTTGCGGTTCAATGATCAGTTTATCGAAACGCTGGTATGATGCATTCTCTGGTTTTCGAACCATACCTTTTCCCGGATAGATGTTGCCCTGTGGATCATGATCAAACCACAAAAAGGGAACTTTGGCGAAAAAACTTTTATCAAGTTTGCATTTCTGGGTAAAATCAGCGATGACGGTTGAGTCTGAAACACTTTGATTGAATACATTTTCAAGAGAATCGTTTAATGCAGTTTTTTGAGTAGTTTCAGAATTTAGTGATGAATTAGCACTGACATCATCAATGGCTTCAGCAGAAGAGGCATTTCTACCAGGAATATTGAGTACATCTCCTGGAAAAATGAGATCGGGATTAGCTATTTGAGGATTCGCGTGCCAGAGATCTGGCCAGAGAAAGTTATCACCCCAGAATGAGAATGCAATATCCCACAATGTATCACCCTTTTTTACTACATATGTGGCATCAGCAGGGGCTTGAGCCGAGATGAATGTGGCCAGGCATCCCGCTGTCACACCTATACGTATGATTTTTAAAGCCGCCAGTTTTTTATCCATAATTATAATAGTAATGTTAAAACAGTTTAGAGTCAATTCTAATGGTGCCTGTAATTTTACCCTGATTCCGATTATTGCGCTTTGTAGATAAGTCGATAAGGGGTGATGCGTTTCCTATATCCGCTTGGTGAATTACGAGTTACCCACAAATAATGGTTCCTCTACAAGGAACAGGGAACTCAAGGTATATCTGTTACTACAATAATTAAGGCCCTACAAGCCTTGGTCGAAGGATTTAAAATCTTACAATAACACCCTATCACAAGTCACGGAATATAAAAAACTATTGCTTTGCCAGTAAAGGAGGTCCCTGATGAGCCAAAAGGACTGAAACCAGCACGGGATTTATTAAATTTTACCATCGTATAACCGTTGGCACCATATTTTGCAGCCTTCTTTTTAATTTGCGAGAATACTTCTATTCCACCATAATTTGATATAAGTGAAACAGTAACCTTACCAATTTCTATTGCATTTTTGGGCATTTCCTGAAATTCTACTACCTGGCTTCTCCGAATCTTTGTTCGTGGTTCACCAGTTAATTGTATTGTTGATACACATGACGATGCGAACAATGCGACAAGTGGTAATAATAGTAATACATTTAGTTTCAAAATCTTAACTCCTAATATTAAAATGAGAAAATATATTAAGTAAAATAATTTATGTACATTTACCTCGAACTATCCACATGTCTTTTCACTGTCCGCCTATCGAGCGCTACAATCGCACTAACTGCTTCATAGGAGCCATGTTTATCGTAAAGCAGGCGACAATACTTACTGAGCAGCGAATCTGCGCTTAGAGATCCACTGGTAATGTCATTACAAAGCGTAGCTACAGGATCATTGCTCTTAGGCAACACATCACCTTTGTACTCTTTTTTGAGGATGATACGACGAACACACTGCTCGAGTTCGCGTACGTTGCCGGGCCAGTGGTATGATGGGCCCAGCTGCTTATCGATAATTTTCAGGACCTGTTTCACAAGATCTCCATGTTCTATACCAACAATACGCTTTACAGCATGAACAACAAGTCTCCTGAGCTCTTCAGGGTCCTGATCGATTCGCTTTTTTAGTGATGGCATCACAATTATATCTGAACACAGGCGGTAAAAGAAATCGTTTCTGAATTCTCCCTTTTGACGCAGTTCATTAATATCTTTATTGGTTGCGGCAATCACCCGACCCTCAAAGCGGTGTTTCGTGTGGCTTCCGATTGGAGTAAAGGTGCGTTCCTGAAGCACCTGAAGCAGTTTTATCTGAACAGGTATCGATACATCTCCGATTTCATCAAGGAAAATTGACCCCTGAGCGCTGCAGCGGGCAAATACTCCGCTATGATCTTCAACTGCTCCTGTGAAAGCACCTTTTTTATGGCCAAACAATTCAGACTCAATGAGCCCCTGTGAGTATTGTGATAGATTTATCGATAAGAATGTCCGGGCGAAACTTTCGGTAAAGCAGTTTGTCTTAGGGTCGAAGGGAATAAATCCGCTCTGACCAATAGCTGCCGCAGCAGTTCCCTTGCCACTTCCGGTATCGCCAAGGATCAGCGTCGAAAAATCTTCCATACGGTTAAGCAGGTGCTTGCGATAAAACAGTAACTCATTCGTAAAAACATTACTCCAGAGATTTTCACGTAAACGGATCATACATTGGCTGTTGCCAACGATCTGATTTTCTATAAAGTAATATGCCCGACGGAATTGAAAAAAAATTCCCATATAGAGTAATGCCTCTTCATGATCAAATCCGCGCTGCGAAAACAGCTCGAATGCCAATTTTGCATAAGGGACTGGGATCGGCTTGTCACCAGCATCAAGTTGTGCAGTGATATGCTTATCAATATTAAACATCAACCGGTGAAAAATATCAAAGAGAAGTGTAAACGCAACAATATCGCGATCTTCTTTACGGAATTTCCGCACGTCAGCCTTTCCCTGAAATTCCCAATCATTAATAAAGGCAGTCAGGGTTGCAATCACCTTATTGAAGATGATATTGCGCTCGGTGGTTGATGGAAGATGTGCAATTTTGCTGTCGAATTCAACCCGTTCTATACTGAAATGGTTTGAAGTGCCAGCCTTTGCGACCAGCGTACAAAACTCTCGTTCTTCAGCGGTAAGTGAAACCTGTTGCATTCAGTTGTTCCTGTTTTGGCGGTATGTACATATTGTGTACAAGCTACATTCATTTAATGTACATAAAATCTGATCCTAAAGCCAGATAATTTTTGTAACGCATTGAAATTAAAGACAATACAGGTATGGCACACCCTTTGTTTTATCCAGACATCATCACACAAAGGTAACCATTAACAAGGATCGATATATGAGTAGCGTGAATTTAAAAAAATTTACTGTTTCCTTTTATGCCCTCACCGGAGCACAGTTTTTTGGTGCATTCAATGACAACATGTTTAAACTTCTGGTAATCTTTCAGCTTGTTTCGCTGTTTGGGATCGAAAAGATCATAACGGTGTCAGCCCTTGCCGGCGCAGTGTTTGTTATCCCATTCCTATTGTTCTCATTTATCGGAGGATTTCTTGCGGATCGTTATTCAAAACGTACCATTTTCCATTGGCTGAAAATAGCGGAAATCGCCATTATGGCTGTGGGTTCATTAGGCTTTATTTTACAGAATCCTCTTCTTCTCTACATTACATTATTTCTCATGGCAACACAGAGTGCACTTCTTGGACCGGCAAAAACAGGGCTTGTACCGGAAATTGTCAGTGAGGAATCTCTTACCAGAGCCAATAGTATCATGGTGTCATCAACATTTATGTCGATAATACTCGGAACCGGGACCGCTGCAGTACTTTCGATGATAACCGCGTCAGCATATCAACTGGTTTCGGTAGGGTGCATACTTGTTGCGATTGCAGGTGCAATCTGCAGTTACAAAATTAAAGAAACAAACACTCGATCTGATAATCAATCTTCAATGAAAGGCTACAGTCAGGCGCTTAATGATATTCGTTTCTCAAAGCCTCTTCTGTACAGTACGATTGGTTCTGCTCTATTCCTTTTTATTGGAGCATTTGTGCAATTATCTATTATTCCTTACGGTATGACAATTTTATCACTAAGCAGGGAACTGGCCAGTTATCTTTTTCTTTTTGCAGCAATTGGGATTGGTGCCGGTTCAACAGTATCAGGGTTGCTTTCAAAACATCGTCCGGAACTTGGAATTATACCATTTTCTTCAGCCGGGCTTGGAATATGCGCATTTTTAATCGGGATTCTTGGTACATCTACAGTTGCAGTGTCTGTTCTGATGGTGTTACTTGGTTTCTTTGGTGGGATGTTCATTGTTCCTATTCAAACACTTATTCAACAACAGGCACCATCACAACGTCGTGGGGCGATTCTTGCAATCAACAGTACACTTGATTTCACAGGAATACTGTTTGCATCGGCAGTACTATGGGCACTTGATCTGGCTGGTGTTCAGGTAAGAAATTATTTCAATGTTGTCGGATTCTTATCGGTGGCAATAGCTGTTGTGAGTTTTCCTATTCTGCTTTTACCGACTCTGCGAATGCTTCCGCACATTGTGATCCGTCTTGTATACAGATTGAAAGTTTCCGGAAGAGAACATATTCTGGAAAATAAAGGCGCGCTTGTAGTTTTCAATCACCGTTCTTGGATCGATGCACTTGTCGTCGCTGCTGCATCACCTCGCCCTATCCGTTTTCTGATGGCACGAAATCTGTATGAACTCTGGTTTCTAAAACCACTGGTAAAGCTTTGTAACGTCATTCCGATCTCTTATGCTGATGGTCCTCATGCGTTATCAAACAGTCTGGAAAAAGCGCGTGAGGCTCTTCGTAATGGTGAACTTGTTGGAATTTTCCCTGAAGGTAAAATTATCACTGATGGATTTATGGGGCGTGTAAAGAGTGGGTACATGCGTATTATCGATGGAACCGATGCTGATGTTATTCCCTGCTGGATTCATGGAATCTGGGGATCAAATTTCAGTTATTATGGTGGGAAACTGTTTTCTTCACTTCTGCATCTTCCCCGTACTACAATGGATGTTCGCTTTGGGGCACCAGTTGCCAGAGAAGATTCAAGGAAATCCTGGAAAGTGCAGCGAACCCTTGAAGAACTTGGATCGCAATGCCTTTCTGATGTTGTAACAGATGAGGATTCGCTTGGAAGACGCTTTATAACGACTGCCCGGAAGAACTGGTTTCGAACGGCTATTTCCGATACCACTGGCAGGCAAATGACATTTGGTAAAGCGTTTACTAGTTCGCTGCTGTTTGCAGATTATTGCCGGAAGATGCATGTCAGCGAATCAATGATAGGTGTGATGCTGCCATCAACGGTTGCAGGAGTATTGGTGAATGCTGGCATTACTCTAAGTGGAAAAGTGCCTGTAAACCTCAATTTCACTATCGGATCAGCATCATTCAGCAGTGCTCTAAAACAGTGCAATATCAAAGCGGTTATAACATCAAAACAGTTTCTCCATAAACTAAACAGGCAGGACCTTGAGGCCAAATGGATTTTTATTGAAGATATCGTTAAGGGGTTCAGTACAAAAGAAAAATTCTCATCATTATTTCGTGCAAGATTTTCCAGGATCGCTGATATCCTCACAGAAAAAAATCAAAAGTATAACTCTCAGACGTGTGCAACTGTCATATTCTCTTCCGGTACAACTTCAGAACCTAAGGGAATTGTCCTTACGCAGAAAAATGTTATCGCAAATATTGAATCTATGCAACTGGTAATGACCCTGGGAAAGAAAGATACTATCTGTTCAGCACTGCCATTTTTTCACTCTTTTGGTTTTACTGTTACAATGTGGTACCCTCTGGTCAAAGGGTTTGCAGCTGGTTATCATACTAATCCTCTTGATGGAAATACGATTGCAAAAATGATAAAGGATAAAAAGGGAACAGTACTTCTTGCAACACCTACATTTTTACGCACCTATCTGCGAACAGCATCAAAAGAGGCCTTTGAATCATTGCGACTGGTTGTCACCGGTGCAGAAAAATTAAGCAGTTCCCTGGCAAAATCTTTTACGGAAAAATTCGGAATAATTCCTCTTGAAGGGTATGGTGCGACCGAGTGTTCTCCTGTTGTGAGCCTCAATGTTCCCGACAGTACTATAGGGGGATTTTTTAACACTGGTAACAAGCAGGGAACTATCGGTCGGACATTGCCAGGTATTGTTGCAAAGATCGTTGACCCGGATACTCATGAAGAGCGCGGTTATGATACCGAAGGTCTGTTATTTATTAAAGGTGCAAACGTAATGAATGGTTATCTTAATAATAGTAAAGCAACGCTTCAGGTGCTGGAGAATGGGTGGTACAATACTGGTGATATCGCATCTATTGATAATGATGGCTTTATAACTCTTTGTGGCAGGCTTTCCCGGTTTAGCAAAATTGGTGGTGAAATGGTTTCCCATGGCGCCATTGAAGAGTTACTTCAGGAGCGTTGCGGCAATGATGAGCGCTGTGTCGCAGTGACATCACTGCCAGATGAACGTAAAGGTGAACGACTTGTTGTTGTTCACACTGTAAATGAATACAAGTTACGTCAGATAATTGCAGATTGTGATTTACCAAATTTATGGAAACCGGACTGTTTTGTGCAGGTGGAATCACTTCCTTTCACCGGGAGTGGAAAGCTTGATATCAAAGCGGTACAACAGATCGCACAAGAGGAGCAGATGCAGCGAGAAAAAAAATCTGTGGCTGCATAGGTCAGTTAGTAGGACTGATATAAGGGGAAGTGATGTTCTCAAGCGAGGGCATCACCTTTTTTATTGAAAAGATAGTTCGCATTTTTTCCCCCTCGCCTCACCCCCTCAATCCCCCTCAAATAATTTCAAAATTCAAATCACTTTTTTTACAATCATTTTACTACCTCGTGATAATTCAATCTGCAGATTCTGGTATCTTTTAATCATGAAAGAGTTCTACCTGATAAAAGCTCATCACACAATTTAATAAAGTTATCATAAATTTCAGTTTAGCAAATACCTGATACCCCCCCTGGAAAATTCCATCACGAAGGTACACCGGAAGACCGGCCAGCCCACGGCGTGAATCACAACAGAAAACCGAATCTGACACTGTAACCTAAAGGATATGCTCCTGAAAGTGTACTCTGCATAAGTGAAATCCTTACTGAAGCCGCCAGCAGTGCATCTGAAATTTTTATCGCAAAGACACCAATCTCTCCACTCACATTAAATCCGTAATCACTTTTGCCCTCCACCTGTCCGTAACCATATCCCGCCTCGATACCTGCATAGGGAGTCGTCCCATACTGGAAAGGGTAAACATTAAAACCTGCACTGATATCGGCCGAAACCGCATCACCAAAAACAATGTAAACTTCACCAGCAGCCCTGATCGCCCCATATTTCCAGACCTCCCATAGATTTGCCAGGAAGAAAGTGAATGTATATGTCTTATAACCTGGATTATCAAAGTATCCCCCACCAAGCCCGGCAAGAATTATCGTGTGAATCTCGTGTTCCGTAAATTCCCCGGATACTCCCTCACCACCTGCACCATGATCTGTACCATTCCTGCCAGCTTGCGCCTCCTCGACTTCAATGGTATCAAGAATCCCGATGCAACCGGAGTAAAGTGGTCTGCAGCAACATATCATAACTATAAGTAATATTCTCATTTAAAAAGTAGCTCCGATTCCAAAATGCAATCTCCCTTCAAGATCAGGTTCTCCATCCAGCCGTATACCATAGTCAAGACGAATGAGGCCGATAGGCAGATTCACCAATCGCAAACCGGGCCCGACTGACCATCTCAGGTCGCTCAGTCTGATTTCATCGGTCGCCTGCCATATCCTGCCACAATCTACGAATAGCGCCCCTTTAAGTATCCTGTAGATTGGAAACGTTATTTCCAGTGGCGTTACAATCAGTGCAAATTTTCCTCCCGTTGCATTATCATCCGGAAATACCACCGCCTCATCACTATAACCCCGTACCGGCCTTACCCCACCCTCTCCTACTCGGAACAACTCCTGCGGAGGTACAGTTCTATCAGCGCCGCCATACTCCATTACATACCCGGCGAACAGTGCTGATGCAACCTTTAGTGTATTCTGTAAAACAGGGTAATACCCCCTTATATCCCCTTTGAATCGGTAAAACTTATCACTCCAGGGAATCCACGGACCGGCAATCTCAGCCTGAACAAATGTGAAAAATCCTTTTCTCGGGTTCAACAGATTATTGCGTCGATCATGAGTGTAACCAGCTCCAAGAAGCACAAAATTTCCACGGGTATTATTTACACTATCCGTTTTCGGTACAATATCATGCAACCACAGGGTGTTTTCGACCTGAATCCAGGTTCGGTACCAGCTTCTCCTGTCCAGACGACTGTTAAGAGACAGAAGACCGCCGGTGAACAAACCGGTAAAGTCAACCTCCTCCTGTCGCTCAATAAAAGCTGTCAGATCGGAAAACAGGGGCACACCAAAAACCCAGGGATAGGAATAGACAAGTTGAGCGTAGCTCAGATCTATTGACAGGCGGGTCGACAGTGAGATACGATGACCAAGTGAGAAAAAATTGGCATATGATGCTGCAGCGGTCCCATAAAATCCATCTTCAGTATTATATCCTCCCCCAAGATCAGTGGAAAACATATCGGCCTTCACAACCTGGATCAGAACCGGAACTGTTACAGTATCCTTTTCAGATGTAACAGAGCCGGTATCCTGTGGCTCTAAAAGTACATAAGAAAAAAGTCCGGTTCCGTATAAATTACGTATCGAACGGGCGATCCCGAATACGGTCATCGCTTCCCCCTTCTTGATTACTACTTCCCGTTCCAGTACTTTACGCCGTACATCTTCCGCCCCGACTATTTCCAGATCGCCCCGAAGCACCAACGGGCCTTTTTCAATTTCGTAAATAACTGAAGCACTGTCCTGCTTCTCATTAATCTGAATACGCCTGCTTACGGTTGAAAAGTGATAGCCCCTGCCTGCAAGATGGTCTTTTATAATCCGACCGCTCTGTTCATAAGCAACCGAATCCAGCGGAGCATTCTGCTTTAAAGGTATGAACGTTGATAGTAATGAATCAGAGAAAATGGTATTCCCACAGAAAGCAATAGAATGTACAATCGTCTGTATACCCTCATGTATCTTCAGCCGTATCGCCACGCCATGCAAAGCGGTATCTCTCTCAATTCCCGCTATCTGTACACTGGCACGTAAATACCCCTTACTATGGTAATACCGCTCAATCACCGCCATGTCATTAACCAGCTTTGAAAAAGAGTACTCTGTGCGTGTAAAGAATCCGGGAGGTTGCAGCTTCATCAGGGGAATCAGCTCATTTCGTTTTACATTGTCATTACCCGTAAATTGTAACCTTTCAACATACCATGTCAATTCCCGGGCCACAGTCAGGAATACAAAAGAGAGTATCACCAGAACTGTGATTTGTTTCATACCCATATCCGCATCATCGACGAATGGAATACCTGAATCCAACATCAGTTGTACCATCTGTAGAAGACTGTCCAATTATCCGGAAATGCCTGAAGAACCTGTAATTGATACCAGCACCCTGATTAGAAGGGTTCGTTAAATCGGTCTCATAGATAACAGATAAATTGGAGGTAATTCTCTCACTGAGTGTTATAGTCAACCCCCCTCCCTGAGGTATCGAAAAAATATTTCCTGTGATGCTGATATTATCGATATTAAATGCCTGCTCAAGAAACTGGGTTCCCAAACCAGTAATCTGGCCACTGGTAATCTCTCCTGCACGAGCCTGCAGCTCCCCGACCCCCTGGACTCTCCCAAGAGTAAGCAGACTTATAATCTGTGGTCTTTCAAGTGGCGGATCAGATACTAAAGAAATTTCGGGCTTTCGCAGCGTTCCTCGTACTGTAACTGTCACTTTGTATACCTCCGGCGCGTTCAGGTCCGTGGTCGTGACTTCCGATGAAGCACTGATATTGAGTTCAGGATCGAACTTATACGGATCATATTGACGCAGAGTACCTTCTGTAATATCGAAATCGCGATCCAGATACGTGATTTGTCCCTCCACTACCTGAAGAACTCCGTTAAATGAGGGGTATGCAAAAGTTCCCGTCATCGTCATTCTTCCATCAAGCAACAGTCTGCCGAAATTGGTATCGATCAGAAGATTACTATTCAATACAAGTGTCGCATCTACTTCAGTTTTCCTGATAACAGGCGAGATTGTTGCTGATGGTTCCCCTCCGCCCGAGATCTCTCCGATGACCTCAGGAATAGTAATGGTCTCATGAATCCGGGTGTCATTAAGGGTTATTTTTGCAGTCAGATAATATCCGGTATCTCTCTTTGCATAGTGTATTATTGCCTTGTCAATTCCAAGTAATGTCACCAGGTCACAATTCAGTCGGGTGTCATTTATCTTTAATTCAACGTTGAAATCCTTGATCCTGTCACTGCCGGGAAGTACAAATCCCTGTGCCTGCACACTGCCACCTCCTAACGTCCCATTTAGACTGCTGAGGATGATTGAGTCACCTGCCAGAGTTATCCGCGCATTTACAGGGCCAACTGTTCCGGCACACATCTCGTTGACAATTCGTCCATTGCTCAGAATGAGTTCCCCGTCAGCATTGATCCTTTCACCAAAATTCACCCGCCCCTTACCAGAAATCACTCCATCAGTCAGAGTAACCATCTGAAGAAACGGATTGGCAAGAGTAATGGGCATACTGTCAACAGAAAAGATAAAACGGGCACTATCTGCACTGGCTGTTCTTAGTGCATAAGGTATAGTTCCTGAAACCGAAATATCTCCTCCCTGAGTGAAATTACTATGTAATGTATCGATAATTAATTTTTTTGTGTAAATGGTACCGGAAGTAACCATATTTAAAACCGGTTCATTTCCATAGGAGAGTTGTCCTGCCGTTATGTAGAACTTTCCCTGTGGAAAATCGATGGTTCCTGTTGGCTGCAGCACGACTCGCAGATTAGCAGCAGACAGATTGGCAGGAGGATACACCAGTGTGTCAGCATAAGCACTTAATGTTCCATCTATATTCCATGTATCATTTCTGAACACAAGCAGCATCTCGCTCTCGATAGTTCCTGATGCGCTAAAGCGTGGTAGAAATGCCTTGACTAATTGATCATACCTCAGGTCAGATGTAGTTATTCGTATCGCACTCCCCTCTTCAAAGCGAAATACCTTTCCGGGACAAGCTGCATTTCTGAGATGAAGATCAAGGGAAGCAGTTAACCGTGAAAGTTTATTATCCTCACCTCTTATAAGTATACTTCCGCCCAGGGCACCCTGCTTGTAGTGCAATCCACCGCTTATCTGAAAAGGTTCCAGTTTCGGTGCAAACTGTACGAAGTCATAATTCACTGCACCTGTTCTCAGGCAGTTTTTATTTGTTGTCACTGCCTGAATAGCAGCTTGCCCTTCGTAGCACGTAAAAAGTGCAAATCCAGGGACAAATCGACCGGGAACAAGATGATCCACCTGCACCTCCCCCCAGATAGAATCTCTCTGCTGAATTCCACAAACTTTTACCCCGGCTGCCGGAGCCCCCCTCACCTCCAGATTGAACCCGGCCTTAACGGAACGGTGCGGGAGAAGAAAATCAACCTGCCCTTCAGAAGTTAATTGCATTGTATCGTTGACAGCACGGAGACTATCCCAGCGAAGTATATCGTTTTCGTAAAGCAGGTGTGCATCTACCTGATCTGCAGAAATGTGCTGGAAAACAGGATCTTTCAATTGCATCCTGGCTTCTGCACTGGGAGAGGATAATTTGCCTTCTGCAGTAATTGTCGCGTTGAGCAACCCATCAGCGTTTTCAAGCAAAAAGAGGTTCATTTTCCCAAGATCCGCAGTTATTAACGTATGCGCGTAATTGATCACAAACTCTCTGTCGTAACATAGTGCAGCATCCAGCTCCCGAACAACTGCTCCACGCCACGCAAGTGAATCAGACTGAAAGTGTATCTGCAACCGGGGAGTGTCTAAAAGATTTGTAAATGAAGAGTTAAACGAAAGTGACCCTGTAGTTGGTTCCTGAAGAACTATTGATGATAGCAGATGTGGGTTTGCTATATCACCTTTTAATTGTCCGGACAGAGTCCCCGGAATATGGAATACTCCATTCCCACTAATTACATTTCCTGTACCCGCCAGTGCCTGCAACTGCCAGTGAGCATCATTCAATACAAGATGAGCTTTTGCTGTATCGAGTTTATAGGGACCGTTTTCAAATATAATCAGTTTCAAATCTGCAGTATCGGGAATTTTAATGAGCGAGTCACTCTTGACATGAAGATTAAGCTGTGCAGAGCCTTTTACTTTTTCAAAATCCGCAGTTACCAACTGAACAACCTGATTCAGGTTCTTTATATCGACTTTTGCGTCTGCACTGTATTCTATAAATTGTGGTGATGTAAACAGATCGGGAATTCCTGCTGTACCTTCGATAGCAGCTGTACCGTAGCTGCTTTTTAAAAAAGAATTAATTTTCAGACGTTCTTCCTGAGTGTAGTGAGCTTTAACGGTTAATGAGTCGATTACATATTCCCTGAACCGAAGATTGGAAGAGGTGATTCGTGAAGTAATCTCCGGAGATTGCAGGGTTCCTTCTCCGGTAAATGTTCCGGTAAATATTCCTCTCACTGAATCCTGTTCAGGTAAAAGCAGAGAAAAAGGTTCCAGCCTCCCTCCAACTGTCCCGCAGATGTCAAATTCAGATTCTGCAGACAGCGGAACCGTTCCTTTTGCTTCGATTCTGACTTCATTGCCAGAGAGCAACAACTGCTGTACTTTTACTACAGACTCCAGCATTATGCCCTTACCATAAAGAGTATCAATAATGCCGTTCCACCACGGAGAATGAACCGAAAGCTGCTGCGCAGATAACCAGGCTTCTATAGAATCAAAGGATCTAGGTTCAATACCGCTTTGAAACGATTGTATCGATACAGTAAGATCATCCTTTTTATCAATTATGGTAATGTCCAGATCTTCGATAAACCCCGAATCTACTGTCAATGTCCAGGCGATTTCTGATGCTTTGTGCTGTGTAGCAGGTGCATCCGTTTTTTTGGGGAATAAAGGAAATTGCCAGGTACCGGTACTGTCCTGTACGACTGTAAGTCGCCCCTCTTTTATACCCGCAAGATTAATAAATATCGAACGATCAAACAGTGCTAAAATAGAATAATCAGCATATACTTTCTCAATGTAAAGAGTGTCCTGCCCCGGAGTTGAACCACTGATATTATAAAAAGCAATTGATGTAACCAGGTTTGTGCGAAAGGAACCAATCTCTATTATTCC
The DNA here is from genome assembly GCA_050301235.1 of Chitinispirillaceae bacterium. Lineage (GTDB taxonomy): Bacteria > Fibrobacterota > Chitinivibrionia > Chitinivibrionales > Chitinispirillaceae > JAFGIN01. The sequence continues at coordinate 21,353 of JBNKZD010000258.1, forward strand.
CTGTATGTTTTTGTTTATCTGCTCCTCGACAATAGAGAGAATAAAGTCCTGAACTGGCGGCAGGTGTATAATTACGAGGGTAAGCGGATACAGGCTGAGAATTACCATAAATGTGAAGATCAGTACCTTCTTCGCCCTACGTAATCTTTTTCCCATATAGTTTCAATTTCTTAAGTCAGTAATACCTGGACTGGTTAGAGGCACACGCAGGATCATATCATCCTCAGGTTTAGGTTGACCTCTTCCATCACGGTTACTTGTACCAAAATAAAGAAACCCCTTATGTGCAGCAATAGCCCTGACACGCCCGTAATTTGCAAACAAAATCTTCTGTGTGCCGTCAGCAATATTGATTCTTCTAATTTGTTTTCCCCGTAATCCGCTTACAAATAAAAATGAGTCAACAGTGCAGATTCCCGCAGGAGCAAGTGTGAAATCTGTATAGCATATCCAGGCAGGGGAATTATTGCATGTCTGAGGCCAGCCGTAATTTTCACCACGTTTTATAATGTTTATTTCATCATGTTTTTCTGGCCCATGATCTGTGGCGTAAAGAATTCCACCACTCCACGTGAGACCCTCACAGTTTCGTATTCCATAAGCAAATACCAGATTGCCAAAGGGATTATCATTTGGGACAGAACCGTCACTGTTCATACGGAGAATTTTTCCAGAAAGGCTTTCAATATTCTGAGCAGATGACTCTTTGGTGGCATCTCCGGTAGTTACATAAAGAAGGTTATCGGGACCAAAAGCAATTCTTCCTCCATCATGTATCGATGCAGCCGGAATGTTATCGAGGATAACGGTTTCGTTTACAAGAGAATCCTCCAGTGTAAAACTGGAGACCCTGTTGGTAAGTTTTCCAGAATTATCGTAGGTATAATAGATATAGATCCTGCTATTTTGTATAAATTCGGGATCAACTGTTATCCCCAGAAGCCCTGATTCTCCAACTGCTACCACATTTATTCTTCCAACCGTCCCTGGCACATTATCTTTGACAATTTTTACATTCCCAATCCTTTCTGTAAATATGAGTGCATCATCGGGAAGGAAATCGATGCCCCACGGAACTGTAAGATTCGCTGCTACCAGTTCCGGAGTTAGAGAATCTGAATAGCTTATTGCACCCTTTCGCTGGCCATTATCTGCTGAATTTTTATGGAGCGTGCAGGTGAGTAGAAACAACATGACAGCTATCATTTGAATTTTCATATCTTCTTATGCATTCAATCTTTGTGCCGTTGATGACTTTTTTGTTACTTGAACAGCCTGGGCAGCTCTATAAACGAACATTCCGCAAGCCGGCATGAGTTTAGCACATAAATTGATTTAAATTGAGATATTCGATCTGGTGGAGCTCAACCGGGCGCTGAGCATCTTTGGTGTAAAACTGGTTCGCTTTACCGTAGAAATACATCAGCATAACTCCGGAAACTCATCTTTTAACTTAAGCAAAGAGTTCTGTTTATCCTTGACTTCAAGCATGATATCCAGCTCAAGCCCTCGTATTTCATTCAGATAATTACCAAAGGTTTTGACATTAACACTTCTGGAGTGTGCACCTTTACCTTTTTGGGGGTCCTGATCAGAGTAATGAACTTTCTGTCGCCTTCCGGACCAGGTCGCGCTGAATAGTTCTATCACTGCACGAATTCCCAAACCCTCAAAACTTGGTAATACCTGATGGTGCAGATTATCAACAACACCTGCTACTCCAGTTTGCATACACACAGATAGAATCTCTTCAGCAGTATAAACCTTTTCATCATTCTCAAGTGCCAGTCTACTTTCCAGATGATCCGGAAGTTCAGCAATTCGTTCCTGCAGCAGTGCAAGGTATTTACTTTTATTACCATAAGCCCCTCCGCCATGCATAATTATGATATTACTGGAGTCAAGCCCCATCAGATCAAGCACAGCATTGTGGTACTCAAGATCGTTAATTGCTCTCCGGTATACACTTTGATCTGGTGAATTGAGAACCGTGTATTGTCCCGGATGCATCGAAAGTCGCATCGCATGCCGACGGGCAAATGCTCCAACTCGTTCAAATTCTGTTTTCAACTCAGTTTTCCATGAACCTGAATTTATGTATGATGAGCCGAAGGGAATCAGACCTGATGTAATCCGAAACAGTGTTATCCTGTGCTCCAGATTCCAATGGAGGATATTTTGAAGTGCAATTAGATTTGAGTGTGCAACCTCAAGCATCCGTTGTTCAGAATAACCAGCCATCCGAAATGTCTTACTGGCAGAAGGTAATTCCGTATTGATACCGACGTAACCTACTCGTATCATGAATACCTTTTTTTGAATTGTAGACCAGGAGAGTATTCAAAAAGCAAAAACGGGGACAAAAATAATACGTTACTAATAAGAAATAGTGGAACTGATAAAAGTGGGTAAAATAAGATTATTGCAATGTATTATTTTCTACAATAATTGCAAGATTAGAATCGTGTGCGTTATCAGGCTGTGACACACGCCCGGCAGTCCCGGTTGAACCAGGATTGTTGCTCGCGACACACTTACCTAACCGGGTACTGTGAAAATCCCAGAATAAATCTTATATATACAAATTCAAATAAAAAACCTAAAAACTTCTGATATATTCCAGCGCACCACCAACAACCGTCCCAACAGAATACTTTTTAGAAAACAGCGCTGCATAAAATGGCTTAATACCAAAACTGTTCTTTACCTGCTGATCGCTGCCAATTTTACCCATCAGGAAATGGACCCCGATAATCGGTCCTGCAGCAAAAAATGATGGTGAACGGTTTTTCCTATCGCTATGATAATCAGGGCCATAATGGAGGCTGAGGCCAACCGATGGTGCCGTTGTAAATTGAAACCCGTTTTTCGGATTTGAACGAATATCAAAAACCATTTCAGGTTCAAACTGAAGCATCTTGAATGCAGCAGCAAAAAGTAGCGGACGAAAAAACGGAAGATTGAAACCAACGTTGACCTTTCCTGATGATGCCGATCGTCCGGTGAGCATGATATCTGCTATTGGACCGCCTTTGACCCCGCTGTCGGTCGCAACGCACATCCGCAGGTTGTCGTAGCGCCCTCCTGCCATAACCAGAAATCCTAGTTTGAGATTTTTCTGCTCCTGTGCATTGGTTGAAGATGCAGACACCATGGTGAATAGCACTCCAAGTATAACAGGTGTAAACAGATACTTGAGCTTTTTAGCTGATGAAAATGTTATTTGTATCATAATCATATCTTCCTTTAATAAATTTAAGCGATTATGCTCTTTTCATATTTAGTTTAGTTACTATATTTTATTTTAAATCCATTTCAGTACCGAGATAATAAGGAATCTGAAATATCTTGGCAGTGATGATGAAAATCTTACAAAAGCTATCAAAAACATTAAAAATGGTAGCGGAGATGAAGATCTGTTCAAAGATCTCCGATCACTCTATTTTCTTTGTGAGGATCACAAGGACCAGCTTAATGCGACAGGATCGAGTCCTCAATTAATCAACGATCTCGATTACTGCAGCGAAAAGTTTCCACTTTGCCTGGCAGCAATTCAAATTGATGGAACTTATTTCGAAGGGCTCCATAACCGCAACAGTGCCTACACATTTACACTTGTTGCCGTTGAAGAGATCCGCCGCTGCGCCCGCCATGTGTTCTGGAATGGCAAAAAGCACCTTAAAGGGTACTTGAGTGATTATTTCAGACATCGGGGGGAGTGATTTTCAGAAAAATGGGATCTGCTATAGGTGTATAACAGGATCTTTTGGAAATAATCAGGAATTGTAATCTTCTGGCACCACAAAGTCTTTTTTGGGAAATTGGTAATGCTTTATCAGCTATGTTCAAAAAAAACGAATCACTCTCCAAAGAGAGTTGTTCGATTATTAAATGTTTTCATCAAATTCCAATAAAACATTGTGAAGTCAACGTTTTACTTAACATCAGAAAAGGAAAGCAACTCATCTCTTGATGTTAAAGGTATTAAAACTAAAGCTTCTACTGAAGATTTCGATAACCATATTTGCTATACAAAGTACAATCAGTGAGCAGTTATAATATACAATCCCACGGAAATCATCCTTTTGTTTGTTGACAGGGCATTTCTATCTCCAATTGATCTTCCACGAATATCAAATAGTTTCATAGTCTCATCCGGATATGTATTTGTACGTTGATCAGCCCACATATTAACAAGCAAAGGCCTTGCGTTGTTTGACGTTTTCCCTTCCTTCACCGCGTTCACAGATTGTACTGAAGTGCGTGAAGAGTATACTTTATCCCAGTAATCACATTTATCTTTCCTGAGTCCCTTTCCTGAAATACACACCGGGGCGATTTCGAGGTATGGATCTTCAGCAGACGAGTAAACTGGCCACAATGGAAGTTCCGGGGAGTTCGGATCCCCTGTTTCTGCGAAACGGGTCCAGTATCTGCTGACTGAATTCATGACAAGTGAATCATCATGGGTAATTTTTCCGGCAAGCCCGTATGACTTTGTCAAAGGAAGGGTTCTGAAAACATAGAACAGTTCTATACCATGAAATGCTCCCAGTGCACTTTGAATTCCGCTGAAAGAGTGGTTGAAAAAATAGCGATAGACATTTACACCCTGTATAGTAATCGCCTGCGCTGTCCTCCGGGCATTAACAGTAAATTGCGCATCACTCAAAAGCCCTACATACGATTTTCGGGCTTCAACATTGGTTTCCCCTGGAGGATACAGCGCAAGCCCTTCATTAACAAAATTTACCGGAACCGCAGCACGCACAAGCAGATTAACCATCGAAGGAGTCACCGTTGGTGGAGCTGCTAAAGACATTTCATCTGCATTTGAACCTATTACGACAGGTACACGGTTGAATCTTCCTGCAGAAATAGCTGTGAGCGGTTGTTCCGGAATTATGTGTCCGTCAATAACCGGCCCCCAGTCTGAATTTACAATACCACCGGCAAGCACATTTTTCATTGATGCAACCATTGATTCGGGGGACAACTTTCGTGCTGCTTGAATCATTTCAGCATTTGAACCCTTGCATTTCATAGTATCCCTTATAAAACCAATTCCGAATTCTTTATATTGATTATAGTTTCCTGCAGTGGCAGCGCCACTTTCAACAAGAGCACGGGAAAATAATCCGGCAGCAAGTTGTGTGACCAGTAGAGCACAGGTGTTGAGCGCACCGGCAGATTCACCAAAAACCATTATCTTTGAAGAATCTCCTCCAAATGCGGTTATGTTTTTTTTAACCCACTTTAAAGCAAGAATCTGGTCAAGAATTGCATAGTTGCCACTTGTACCATTACTGTTTTCAGCTTCCAATCCAGGATGAACAAGAAAACCCAATGGTCCCAGACGATATTGTATTGTAACAACAAGCACATTTTCGTGAACAGCAAGCCAGGTCCCGTCATACATGTGCAAACCATCACGCTCTGATGATGCTGATCCCTGCTGGTTTGCACCGCCATGTATGAAACGAGTACGGGACGGTTCTGTGCATTTGCAGGTGTCCATACATTCAGATAAAGGCAATCTTCTGAACCGGCATACACCCCTGAATCAGAACCCTGTTCATATTTCATTTGGGGACATTCGGGTGCAAACTTAAAGGCATCAATTGACGACCAGTTATCGGGTTCGATCGGCGCCTTCCATCGCAGATTCTCGATCGGAGGTTTGGCGAACGGTATTCCCAGAAACGATGAAACACTTGAAGCCCGGTTTCCTCTGACTACCCCGAATTGAGTTGTTACTGAGACTGTATCTGAAAAAGAACTCTGAACCGAAACCAATATAACAAAAACGATCAAAACTCTTTGTATCAAAAATTGGAAGGTATTCATATTCCTCCGTCTAAAATTTAACACTCAAAGTAATTATACAAAAACAACTTTTGCATAGCAATGTGGTATGATTTATATCGCTTATTTTTAATAAGCACGATCAAAAAGATGCAGGCAGAGTATAGAGCAGAGAACCAGTCAACGATTCACTAATCAATCTGAGAAAGGAATTATATTATTTCTTTTATACTATTGAGTTAGGGAAGAATGAGGTTTTAATCAAAAATTCGCTTTACAATGTATATTCACCGGTTGCAGATGTTATAGTAATGTTGATCAAAAGAGTTGATAAACGACAGCCCGATGTCTGCCTTAAAAAAGGATTCCGGACAAGACCCATACCAGAGACATTTTCCTGATATGAGCCCCTTGTTAAATTTTGGTCTAAAAACCATTGCTGCTTTCTCGTTAAAACCCCAAACTGAAATCTATCCCGCGTTGCCCATCACGAGCATTCCCATCAATACTGTTGATATCTGATGTACTGAATGAAAATCTGAAATTTGGTTTGATTTTGCCATTGTAAAAAGATAACTTTTCCTGAAACTTCAGAATATTCTCACTTTCCGGCTCAAAGTCCAGATTCTTAATTCGATATAGGATTGTTGCCACTTTGCGTACATCGAGGGTAAACGTGTGTACGTCATGAAATTCAAAACGTCTGTAATTATAATCTACCAGATAACCAAAACCGTAACTGTAAAAGGGGGTTATCTGAAATTTGTTACTGAGGGAAACGAGAAGATCATGTCCTCCATCATAATGGTAACCTGACAGGTCGTCTGAATCGCTACCTGTAAATTTAACCAGAGAAGCTCTTGCCTGGGCGGTAATTGTGTAACTGCAAAATTCCAGTAACTTTGTTGTGACGGAGCTTCCAATGAAAAACCCTCGTGGAACAACCATTTTTCGCTCTGAATGCTTCTCATAAGCACTATCTTTGCCAAGGTTCACTAAAGAGATGCCAAGCTGAGGTTGTACAGTCAACGGTGAAGATGTAATTCTCTCAGTGTGTTCAAAACGGACTCCTAAATCAAACGTAAACCCTCTGGGGTTGTATTCTGTAAATGAAGACCCTATGTAATCGCAACTGAACGTTTTTAAACTGATTCCCAAAGAAACCATATTTAACACTCTGACACCTATACAGTTTGAGAAAACATTCTGAAGGTTCTTCCCCAATGAGTTTTTATAAAATCCATAAGCAATATCTATTTTTGGCAACAAATCATTGAAAAACAGAGCACCTGTAATGTAGGTATGGTCAACACTTTTTATATTCAATGGATGCTCACTGAAATAACCGGCCTGGATTCGTGTTTGCAAATTGTCATAAACAGCAGGAAGTGCAGCAGGATTCCAGAACATGGTGTTGATACTGTTTGAAAGCGAAACCCCCGATTCAGCTAAACCGGCATTTTCGGCACCTGCAGGAAATTCCAGCATTACCACTGATGGTTCTCGATGTGCATATACTGATAATGGGAAACTCATAGCAGTTAACATGACAAAACATAACATTACATTTATTAAATACAATTTCATAAAAGCTCCCTTCAAACAATTAAAACCGTCTTATTTAATAGGCTATTTTCGTTTCATATGGCAAAATTTTGTGCGTAAATGATCTTGTCATCCAGATCTCTTACAGAAATCTGATATGAACCCGGTCTGAATGCAGTTGTTAAGAGTGTAAATTCGGCGGGTCCGTTACCGTTAATAAATAGAATACTTTGTCCCGTAATATCTTTAATTTGCAATTCGAAGCGACCCTCCACACCTACTTTAATATGTATTGTCTCGTTGGTAATCGTTACCAACCCATTGGTAGTAATAGTTATACTACCATCAGCAACATTGGTAACTGATGAACACTGGCAAAGTAAACATAGTACTATACTATAAATAATTTTATTCATTTTTTCTGATCCGGCAGATTTTTAGATATCGGAAACAGCTGGATATTTAGCTCGTAAACTTTTGATGAGTGTGTATCTTCACTTACAATATCTACTATATCCTGATAAAAAAGTTTGATCCGCTCTTTTATTTTCTTAATACCCTCTTCAGAGATACTCATCGATGCAGTCGAAATATCACGCTTTTCCTTTGGAATTCTGTCAATAGCTTCATCAGCAAGTCTGATCATTGAGTGTTGAAAATTACTGATTGCAACTGATTTCCAGCTATCAGGAGTTGTAAGATTTTTCGCATCGACTATATACAAACCATTTTCTGACCTCACGATGCCAAGACGTTCAAGCAGCTCCACACTTTGTCTGGCTTCGAGAGCAGTAATCGGAGGATCAACCAGCTTTGCCAATTCATCATAGTCTCCATAAAACTTATACGCACTCAGAATCTCTTTAATTATAATAACATACCATTTTGTAAAATATTCAAACTGATCATTTTCTAATATCCGAACAGTACCTTTTCTAATAGATAATATCTTTGAGAGATATTTATTCTTTTCTGCCAGAACTTTTGCCTGGTCAAAAAGAACCAAGTACTCAAAAAATTCGGTCTCGCTTTTGGACAATCGTAAAAACTCTGAGATACGCCGGGACAGTTCAATTGAGATATTTCGGGTACCACTGAGCACCCTTGCGAGGGTACCTGGATTTATCTGAAGTTGCATTGCTGCAGAACGGATAGAAAAAGAGGTGTTTTTCATCCTTTTTTCTTCAAGCCGAAACCCGAGATACTCCCGGTAACTGATATAATCAAAAATGGTTATATTTGCGTTCATTTTGCTTGTATCCAACTAATAGGCCATTTATTAAGCAACATCAAAATCTCTAAATAATCGATGATTCTCATATAATTTAACACATTTCTTAATCTGGGGTCAATCGGTCGATATAAAAAGTGTTGCTTACAGGCAACACTTGAAATTAAGTTAAATTGACATTACTATCAAATATTGATATAAATTTAGTGAGTAGCCTAAAGCTTCAGGTTATTCTTAAAGATTCACAAGATTGCTTCACTTCTATTTCTACAACGGTTATATTTCCATAGAAATGGACCATTTTACAAGAATGGATACACTGACAGTTTTATTTCTACAGGGTTTTAAATTGTACCCCATTTGAAATTGCTGGCTCCAGACGGAAAAAATGTAAGATCGAATGCGGTAGAAACGTAGTGTCCGGACAAAACTATCTTGATTTACCACAAGCCGCAGGATAAAATTTCAGAGTCTGCAAGCTAAAAAACATGATCCAGACAAAGTAGCAATGAACACCATAGTATTCATAGACACCGAAATAGATGTTAAAACCAAACGCATACTTGATATAGGTGGTATCAATGAGAACGGTGATCAATTCCACTCCAACTCACAATCAGATTTTATCAGGTTTGTACATAATAAAAACTATATATGCGGACACAATATCATAAAGCATGACCTGCCGATTCTTGAAAACTCGTTAGAAGTAGATTTTTCGGGTCATCATACTATTGATACACTTTATCTGTCCCCGTTACTGTTTCCCAAAAAACCGTACCATGCACTTCTCAAAGATGACAAACTACAAACCGATGAACTTAATAATCCATTAAATGATGCAATCAAAGCTCGAGATCTCTTCTATGATGAGGTTACTGCATTCAGTGAATTAGATGAAGATTTAAAGCAAATTTACTTTGCGCTTTTATCTGACAAAAATGAGTTTGAAGCATTTTTCATTTTTGTTAATTCCTGGTATTTTAATGTAAATATAACCAGGCTTATAAAAGGTCGGTTTTCGTTACAGATTTGTATGAACGCTCCGATAGAAAAACTCGTTGATGAGACCCCGATTGAATTGGCATATTGCCTCAGCTTGATTAACACCAACTGCCGATATTCCATTACTCCTCCATGGGTAGTTAAAAATTATCCTGATGTTGAGCGGGTTATGTATTTGTTAAGAAACAATCCGTGTATCTCCGGATGCTCCTATTGTAATCAGGCTCTGAATGCAATAAGTGGCTTGAAAAGATTTTTTGGGTTTGGTGGATACCGTTCCTATGGAGGAAAACCCCTGCAGGAGATGGCGGTCAGAGCTGCCATAAATAACAAATCGATTCTGGCGGTATTCCCTACGGGTGGAGGGAAATCGATTACTTTTCAGGTTCCTGCACTGATGAGTGGCGAAAATGTGAAAGGGTTGACCGTAGTAATTTCTCCGCTCCAATCGTTAATGAAAGATCAGGTTGACAATCTTGAAAAATCCAATATTACTGAAGCGGTCACTATCAATGGATTACTTGACCCGATCGAAAGGGCAAAATCGTTTGAACGGGTTGAAAATGGTTCCGCTTCAATTCTCTATATCTCCCCTGAATCTTTACGATCAAAATCTATTGAGCACCTGCTGCTTGGAAGAAACATTGTTCGTTTTGTAATCGACGAAGCACACTGTTTCTCTTCATGGGGGCAGGATTTCAGAGTTGACTATCTATATATTGGTGATTTCATAAAGTCTCTTCAGGAAAAAAAGAATCTTGAATACCCTGTTCCTGTATCCTGTTTTACTGCTACTGCCAAACAAAATGTGATTCAGGATATCAGGAATTATTTTGAGGAAAAGCTTTCCATTCAATTAGACATATTCAGCTCAAATGCATCGAGGACAAACTTACGGTATAAAGTAATTCCAAAAAATACTGATGAAGAAAAATACACTACTGTCCGCAACCTTATTGATGGTAAGCGATGCCCTACAATCATCTATGTTTCGCGTACTCATAGAGCCTACCAGTTAGCTGAAAAATTATCTATCGATGGTTATCTGGCAAAACCTTACCATGGAAAAATGGAAAAACAGGAGAAATCTGAAAACCAGGATGCATTTATTCGCGGTGATGTACAGATAATGGTTGCAACATCAGCATTCGGAATGGGTGTTGATAAAAAAGATGTAGGGATGGTCATTCATTATGAAATATCTGATTCTCTGGAAAACTATGTTCAGGAAGCAGGTAGAGCTGGAAGAGATGAAAAAATCAGTGCTGACTGTTATGTACTGTTCAATGATGAAGATCTAAGCAAGCATTTTGTTTTACTGAATCAGACCAAGCTGAATATCAAGGAAATACAGCAAATCTGGAAAGCTATAAAGGAGTTAACAAAACTTCGTTCAACAGCTTCCAATTCGGCATTGGAAATTGCCAGAATCGCTGGTTGGGATGATAATGTTACTGAAATAGAAACCAGGGTTACTACTGCAATTGCTGCCCTTGAAGAAGCTGGTTACCTGAAACGCGGGCAAAATATGCCACGGATATATGCTAATAGCATTTTAACAAAAAATGCTCAGGACGCAATTGATAAAATCACGTTATCAAAACACTTTGATGAAAAGCAGAAGCAACATGCTGAACGCATTATTAAAAAACTGTTCTCAAGTAAAAGCAGGAAACACGCTTCCAACGAAACTGCCGAATCACGAGTTGATTATATATCCGATCACCTGGGGATTGTAAAAGAAGAAGTAATAAATGTTATAAATTTACTGCGGGAAGAAAGAATCCTGGCAGACTCAAAAGATCTGACCGCATTTATTAAACGGGGTGAGAATAAAAACCGTTCACTTGGAATTCTTCTGACAACCGCTAAAATTGAGGAGTTTCTTTTAAAACAAATTGATGTAGTTGAAAAAACGATACACATTAAAGAACTCAATGAGCTTGCTGAACAGCAGGGATGTTCTGATGTTTCGCCAAACAAACTGAGAACAATTATAAATTTCTGGTCGATTAAGAACTGGATAAAACGGCACGTTCACGATTCTTCAAAAAACCATCTTACCATAAGTGCCACCTGCCCATACAATGAATTAAAAGAGAAATTCGCAAAACGACATGAGCTGGCACGTTTTATCGTGGAGTTTCTGTATAAAAGAAGTAACGAAAATCCTGCTGATACTGATAGTATTAAAGAGCAGATACTGGTAGAGTTTTCCGTTCACGAATTAAAACAGGAATATGAGCGAAAGCTTTCCCTGTTTAAATCGGAAATAACCATTCAGGATATAGAAGATGCACTGTTTTACCTTTCGAGAATTGATGCCCTGAAAATTGAAGGTGGATTTCTGGTAGTATATAATAAACTTAGCTTTGAACGCCTTGAAACAGATAATAAAAGACGCTATAAAGCCGAAGATTATACAAAGCTTAAACAGTTTTATGAGAGTAAAGTTCAGCAGATCCATATTGTAGGTGAGTATGCAAAAAAAATGATCAATGACTATAGAGAAGCCTTACAATTCGTTGAAGACTATTTTCAACTGAATTTCACCTCTTTTCTAAGTAAGTATTTCAATGTCAGCCGGCAAAAAGAGATAATCAGAAACATAACACCCGAGAAATTCAGGGAGTTGTTTGGAGAACTCAGCCCAGCACAATTAAACATTATAAAGGATAATAGTTCCCAGTACATCGTCGTTGCTGCCGGGCCGGGCAGTGGAAAAACGAAAGTACTTGTGCACAAGTTAGCTTCTTTATTGCTCATGGAAGATGTCAAACATGAGCAATTATTGATGGTTACCTTTTCGAGAGCAGCAGCAACGGAATTTAAAAAAAGATTACTTCAGTTGATTAAAAATGCAGCTAATTTTGTAGAAATAAAAACCTTTCACTCATATTGTTTTGATTTACTTGGTAAAGTAGGTTCAATCGAAAAATCAGAAGCTATCATACATCAGGCTGTTGAAAAAATCAGAAACAATGACATCGAGCCAAATCGTATCAGCAAAACGGTTCTGGTTATTGATGAAGCTCAGGATATGGATAAACATGAATTTGAGCTGATCAGAATATTAATGGAAAAGAATGAAGAGATGCGGGTAATTGCTGTCGGTGATGACGATCAGAATATTTATGAGTTCAGGGGGGCAAGTTCTGAATACCTTGAACGGTTTATCACGGAACATCATGCGAAGAAATATGAGCTTAATGACAATTTCCGCAGCAAAAACAACCTGGTTGAGTTCACAAATCAGTTTGTTGAAAAAATAACTCATCGGCTTAAAAAAATACCTATCGTTCCACATCAAAAGGATAACGGTAGTATCACCATAATAAAATATTCAGGTTATCATTTAATCGCACCTGTTGTTAAAGATGTTGTATCGACTGACCTTACAGGAACCACCTGTATTTTAACTCAGACAAATGATGAAGCCCTTCAGGTAACCGGATTACTCATTAACAGTGGTATTCCTGCAAAACTGCTTCAGACAAATGAAGGATTCAGCCTTTACAATCTGCTTGAACTGAGATATTTCATTGAACAGCTTAATTTTACTGAAGGTATTTGTATCATCGGTGAAAATACATGGAATAATGCCAAAAAAAGATTTTGGTATAAATTTAAGGAAAGTTCAAAAATTGATATCTGTATAAACCTGATAAAAGAGTTTGAAGCGTGTAACCCCACTAAGATGTATCGGTCCGATTTTGAAGCATTTATCAATGAATCAAAACTTGAAGATTTCATTACCAGAAACGGTGAGACCATATTCGTTTCCACAATACACAAAGCAAAAGGAAAAGAGTTTGATAGCGTATTTATTATGCTAAATGGCTATAATCCCGACACAGATGAGAAAAAGAGGCAACTCTATGTCGCAATGACCAGGGCTAAACATAAGTTATCAATTCATTTAAATGGTCATTATCTGGATGACATTTCTGCTGCGGGCATTAAGTACAAGTTTGATAAAAACAGATACGAATGCTCCAGGCTGATCATATGGCACTTAACACATAAAGATATCTGGCTCGACTACTGTATCTCAAAACAACATCTTATTTCAAATCTTAAAAGTGGAGATACATTAGGCGTTAATACCATTGGTTGCACTGATAAAAATGGAAACTGCATTGTCAGGTTTTCCAATGGTTTTAAAGAAAAAATAGCTTCATTTGAGAGTAATGGCTATAAACTGATAAATGCCGGGATTAACTATATCGTGTATTGGAAAAAAGAAGATTCAGATCGTGAAGCAAAAATCATTTTGCCTGAATTGAGATTGCAAAAAGAGTAGTATTATGGTTGCCGTTTTCCCAATTGTATCTCAATTTTTACGATGGGTAAAAGTTACGTAACAGTTTAAAGATTAAGCGCTTTACACTTTATATACTAAATCCTTTTGGCTTGATTATCCGGGATATAAAAAAGACGAAAGCTTTTTTTCTGTAAAAGGCACGTTTTCTGCTTTGCTCTAAGGTTATGTACCAGTAATGCTTCACTGCTGTAATGTGAACTGGTACTCCGCTTGCACTTTTTTCAGATTTCGTTTCAGTAGGATATTAAAGATAATTTGAAGGCATTTTCCATCATTTTTCTCAGCTATGTCATTTTATCTGGGAACGTTCTCGATGTTTGGGTGATTTCAGAAAATGGGAATAGTCTGCCAGCATGCAGAATCTGTATATCGGGAGTTGACTCTTGCATTTACTCAGATCTTAACGGACATGCTGTAATTGAATACCCTAATCAAAAAAGCTCAATTCTGTTCAGTGCATCAGGATATGAAGATACAATCGTGTCGAATCTCCAGAATATTGACACATTAAAAATCCAATTGAATGAGCTGTCATCAATTACCTCACTTGCGCCCATTAAAGTAACGGCGCCGCAATTAAAGCCTGCTGACTACATGCTGAAGAATCGTCCGGTTCTATTTACATCATCAGATATTCTTAATACTGCCGGGACCGGAGGCGATATCAGCCGATATATCGCAACGATGCCATCAGTCGTCGCCTCAATCAGTGAAGGATATGATAATACGTTATATGTTCGTGGAGGAAGACCGACTGAGGTTCTGTTTATCGTTGATGGCATCGAGTTTGAGAATGTTAACCATTTTTCTAAAGCCAGCGGATCCGGAGGACCCATCGGATTCATTAACTCCGAGTTTATTAAAAGTGTCGGTTATTATGCAGGAGGCATGCCTGCTGAGTTCCCTTCCAGACTATCATCAGTTATTAATGTCAGAATGAAAAACGGTTCTTTTACAAATTATAAGGGTTCTGCCGCCGCAAAAATGACCGGGGGCATGCTCTCGCTTGAGGGGCCTTTATTATCTGAGTACGGTAGTATTGCTGTTGCCGGCAGGTATATCAGTTTTGAACCATTTTCAAGATTTATCGATAATGGAGGAATCCCGAAACTTGGTGATTTTTTTACGAAATGCTGCTTCACTCCAAACGAAAATATAACTGTGTATGCAACAGGACTTCTCTCGTATAACCACAACATATTCAAGTATAATTCATATTTTCCTGCCGACAGTGGGTCCATTCAAAATACAACAAATGAGATTGTACAGATCAGACAGGGTGGCGGTGGATGTACTATCCGATATGATAACAGAATATCTCAGGAATTGACACTGGGAGTAACATTTCGTAATGGTAAATACTATGACAGTCTCAGTTCTTTTGAACCCGGGTATTTCCGTAACAAGTATGCACACAACCCAATCTGGGAGAATAATTCAAATAAACACAGTAAATCCCTGAATTATAAGGCAACTTTTAACCTTTGGGGTATTGATTCTCTTATTACCGGGGCACGTTTGTCCAGCAATCGGTTATCATTAAAAAATGGTGAATATTCACAATATATCGTATCGTTATCAAAAGACACTGTTTATTCATTATGGACAGAAACCAAAAGGGCATCATTCTATGGACATGAGGCAGGGTGCTTTTTTGATTTACCTATAGAGAAATGGTATATTAAAGCTAATTTCGGACTCCGCTATGATTATTTTGGATTGCTTGGTAAACATACCCTTTCTCCTTCGATTGTTGCAGATATAACGGTACCTTCATTGGGGCTATTCACATTAAGCTATGGGTTATATCATCAGTTTCCAACAGAGATCCCATTACTTTTATTTAATTCCCTTTCAGCCCAGAGATTTCTGACAGGTGAATCACTCGAAAAGCAGGAATTACGACTTCTAAAAAATATCATGCCTTACAGGTGTCAGCAATATGGCATAGGGTATAAGACTGCTCTTTTCGACCAGTTATTTATCAAGAGTGATCTATATTACAAATGGTATGACAGGGAATTTTTGTACAGCAGTCAGTTTTATATTTCAGTGATCGAAATGGGTAGTGATGGTCTCTATAAAATTTCAAGTCAGAATGGGAAGCGGAAATCAATGGGCATAGAACTGATGCTCAATAATGATGATCAGCACTGGTATTATTTTTCGGCAGGTGGATCCATTTTCAGAGTCCTCAATAAATACAAAGACGGCCAATGGTATCCAGACTGGACCGATATTGGATATACATGTTCAATCTCCAGCCGGCTATCCTTTTTAGAGCATCACAAACTTTCTTTAACTCTCAGCGCAATGGGAGGACGTCCCTATACAAGGCAAAAAACACAAGCAGCCTCTTCAATTACAGCAAAGTCAGAATGGTTTAACGACCGGCTCGACCGAATATGCTACGTTAACCTTCGTTATGAATATACAATGAAAATACGTTCACTAAACCTTGAAGCAAGCCTTGAGATCCTCAATCTCTTCAATGCACAACCTGCTTTGGATTACCGGTTTAATGGTGAACGGTATATAAAAGTTGTACCTTTTGGAATTACACCTATTCTGGGGGTTGGGGTGAAAATATAATAACTATTTCTCACTTAATTACTTTTCTGTCCCATACCTGGCAGATTCTTCTTTCATTGCCAGGGTTTCGGGTTTGAGTCTTGCATAGTATTCAATCAACTCTTTGTGAGATTTCCCTTTATGCTGCTCGTAGAATTTGTCCCGAATATCACGGGTCATTTTGACGCAATCAAATGTCTTATTCATCTTTTATTGCCGTAATGAGCTATCTTTTCCTGCACCTGTCGAGCTTCAACGGCTCTCTGATGATAATATGCTATCAAGTCCTTATCAGACATATTCTTTTGCTCTTCATACATCTTATCACGAATTTCACGTACCATTTTTACACAATCAAATGATTTAGTCTTCTTCATAATGTGCTACCTCCCGTGGCGAGTATATTGTAATGGCGCGATATCCACAGCTTAAATTCACAGCATTGAACTGTTGTACCTTATCAAGTTTTACAATGTGCTTGAAATTCCAACTCACAAGTACCTCTGCTGAAATAGTAGCGATTGCAATATGCAACAGGTCGTTCTTGAATCTGTCGGAAATGATGTTTCTTTTCTGATACTCTTTCATCAAATCAAGCGCTTCTTGATTGGGTTCGAGAATCTCGGCACCCAACTGAATTAGTTCTTCCAATTTCTTTCTGACCTGCTCAGGGGCTTTTTGGATTTCTTCGGTTACGATGGAGGAGATTACAGGCTGGAATAAACCTTTTTTGAGGTCATCAACTAATGCATTAGACCATACCTGAAACTCCTCGTCGAAACAACCCCCGATTACAGAGGTATCAAAGTAAATTCGTGGTATCTTCATTTATTTGCCTCCCTACCATCAATTACGAATTCACTATAAAAATGTGAAACGCACATTTCCAAAGCTATACATTTTTTGCTTATGAACGGTTTTGACTATAACTTGTATCAAAATTTTGTCTGAAACATCCATATCACTTTCCTTTCTCTATTTTTTTATTCCTCCCTCAGTAACACCATATAACTGTTGATCTGCATGATCGTTTTTTTAAGAAACGCAACATTTTTTCGTTTTCAAAATTATATTCCTTACATGGTAAATGCCGAAATATTGTAATTACACAATTTAAGTACCAATATGATTCATCAGAAGCTCCGGGAATGCGATTACGGGAGATTCAACTTAAATCCGTGCACCGACTGTTAAGGAGGAGGGTTTTTGTTTATAATAAAGCCCATCCTTGCGGTCGGAACTCGGAATAATAATCTGAGCTTCGATGTAAAGTAGAATGTTAATATGAACAATCAAAGTAAATTTAATTCAGTAGGACCAGTAGCCTATTTTTTAACATTCAGCACATACGGTTCAAGGTTCCACGGAGATGATCGAGGTTCTGTAGATCGCAGGTTTCATAACATTCCAGGTACACCCTATTTGAAGCCGAATGAAACTTTGGTAAATTATGAAAGAAACTTATGTAAACAATTTCCAGTTGCTTTTAACCCGGCACAACGAAAATCTGTCGAGCACACTATTAGAGAAGTGTGTAAACATAACAAATGGACTCTTCATGCCGTAAATGCCCGCACGAAACATGTCCATGTAGTCTTAACCGCAATTAAACGGCCGGAATTAGTAATGAATTCATTAAAGTCATGGTGTACACGGAAGTTACGGGAAAACGGGTTATTGTCTGATGAGATTAAGCCATGGTCAAGGCATGGGAGTACACGATATTTGTGGGATGAGAGAGCATTGTATTATGCATGCAGGTATGTGATAGTGTTTCAGGATGATAAACCTGGTATGGTACGAGAAGAAGCCCTCCCTAACGGTCGGGCCACGGGATGTATTGGCAATCCGCGCCTCGACTGTTAAGGGGAGGGTTATAACAAAGATAGACAACCTTCAACCGTTTCATAAATATTTTTCAATAATGCTTCGAAATTTTCTCCCTGTGTAGCACATCCGGGGGGTGCCGGAACTTCAGCCCAACAGCCGGCTTTTTCAGCTTTGTGAATTATTACTTATAGTTTAATGATGTTTTTCCCGTTTGGCGGGTGATACCAGTATTAAAAGTCAGTACCGTTTTTTTTACTGTTTCAAATGATTTTATTACTTCCTAAAGTTGTTTCTCCTTGTAAAGTATTTTGTTTTAAATCAGAATAGTTTTCTCTTTTGCAGTGTTCCGAATTATGCTCCTTAATTAATAACTCTTATATTCCATACGATCTACTTATTCAACGGATCCTGCGCCCCGGGCGGCATCTTAACTTTTTGTGTACCCGGTTGATTATACCTGTCGAGATTCCAGCGATAAATCATCTTGCCGTCACACATGACAAATGCTGTCGGGTTGGTGGTCCACGCTGTAGATTTTGGTTCAATGGCATCTTCGTGCATGGCATTACCTAGTTTAATTGGTTTTCCAAGCATAAAGGGTAACTTCTTATCAACTGGAACTGCGACAAATATCGGGTTCTGGCTGCTGTTTACATTATCTCCCCGCATTGAACCATCTCTGAAAACAAGCCATTTACCATCGGGTGAGAAGGTGAAATGGGAATAATTGTTTACCGGGTTGTAACTCTTCCAGATTGATCCTGCAAAAGAAAGCAATGGAATGAAGTGATCCTTTTCATCGGGCTCATTCCAACGGTATAGATATAGGGTAAGCCTGTTTACTTCATCATAAATTGCATTTACAGCCTTCTCATCTGCCGGTT
The DNA here is from genome assembly GCA_050301235.1 of Chitinispirillaceae bacterium. GTDB lineage: Bacteria > Fibrobacterota > Chitinivibrionia > Chitinivibrionales > Chitinispirillaceae > JAFGIN01. The sequence goes on from JBNKZD010000258.1 coordinate 40,548, forward strand.
CAGGCAATGCTCGTGCTGCTGCCAATTGCGCTTTTGTTGCCGGTTTGCCTCGTTCTAATACCAACGCAAACGGAAAAGTGGGATTTATTGCAATTTCCTGCATACATCGAAATCCAACTTGGTTCCGGTTAAACGCTTCTGCAAGAGGATGAATCCCCGATTTGAAATTCTCGTCAAATACCTCAAGTTTTGTTGTACTGTCGTTGTAAATAAAAATCTTCTTCTGGTACACAAACCATGGCTCTGTGTAAGTGATTGTTTTAATTCCGGCAGGGTGTTCAGCGAGAATGGTGAAGGTATCTTTTTCGAAGCGGATTACTTTCAATACTTTTTCATAATTACACATCCCTGCAGCGTGCATATCCAGTTCCAGTACGAAAGTTCTATTGTTTCCATCAAGGACAGCAACATTTTCGATTCGGCCGCTAAGGCCTGTCATAATAGTATTAATTTCAACTTCTTTATCTGGTATATTTACCAGCAAAAAGCCCCTTGTTTGCGAATACGCAATCTCCTTATCTGACCACACAGGCAGGAACCTGAATTCAAACGGCCCTGTCACCATCTCCATGAAATCCTTTTTCACAGTATGCTGCTCAAGTTCCTCGTCATTCTTGAACTCAAGCAATTTTATAGCATTATCCAGTTCATTCGTTCCTACCATGTTGTCTTTTGGAACAGCGAAGAGATACCGTATTAAATCTCCCGGGCAGTAGATGCTGGGAGGAAGCATTACTTCGTAATCACCGTAGTCCATAAAAGTAGTATCAATCATTGATCGTATCTCCTGTATTTTTTGTTTGCAGCCTGTTTTGTCTGTACCAGAACAACCTGTTCCAAGAATAAAAGAACAGGAAAGATATAGTGCTGGTACGGCAATTCTTTTCCAGTTCATTTCCTGGCCTTTTCGAGATCATTGCGGATTGTTTCGACTTGTTTTGGGAATGTTTTGATTCGCTGGTAACCATCCTTCTGCTTTGTACTTCTTTCAGTCGCATCCGCAAGCGCGTCGTTCATGTTCTTCAACAATACTGCATTATCCAACCCATAAAATACTGCAGGATTTACAAGAGCGCTTCTATACCATTGCCACTCATCAAATTCACTCATGGTATCAAAGAAACCATCGACATATTCCTTGTATTCCGGTGCACCTGTAACGAGGGATAAATACCAGTCAACCCCAAATATGATTTTATCCTGAAGATGTTTGTAACGTCTACTGTGTTTTAGTTCTCTAAACAGTTCAATTACATTCTTTTTTACACTGTATTTGTCCAGGTTATAACATGAGAGGTCAGTATATACATGTTCAAATGTAATCTCTCCTTCTGCGCCGTTACCTTGTACAATTTGCGGGTCGCACAGATTGGTTATTTCTTCCACCCAGTCCGAAGCAAGACCTGAACCTGGAAATCCTGGCTCTTTCTCAGCACTATCCCATTCACGACCACCAAAATGGGCAAGGCAGAGTTTTAGTTTTGGGTATTTCATCAGAACTGGCCGCCAGTTCTTCGGATGAACATACTCGTCAAAGAAATAGCCCAATGGTGTGCATGGATCATAGGTACAGGAAACAATGCGGGGAGGACGTTTCGATAGATCGGCTTTATCATAGGCATGGTAAAATTTTGCCTCGTGCGTTGTCATACCGCCGGGGGAACAGTGGGTGAGAATCGGAATCCCTTCAGCTTCACAGCGTGCATAGAACTTTTCAAGGTCAGGAAGACGAGGGTCAAGCGGTTTGTAACCAAGCGGCGGATACATTTTGAAGCCGATGAATACTCCGGCATTCTTTAATGTAGCTATATATTTAAATGGTTCGTCCCATGGTCCAAAAAACCACGTTTTGTCATCAAAATCGCCGCCACTTGGTTTGCACCATCTTCGCGGGTCGTAATGAAACATTGGTATCAAATTCCATGGGTACTTTTTTATCGCAATAATGGTTGAATCAATCTGCTCCTTATACCGTTGATGAACCCATACTTGATTAGGCCTTTCGTGTGTAACATCAACAAATACTCCTTTGTTTTCCGGAGCTGGAGCCACTTTCCGGTCGAAGCAATACACACCATTAACAGTAATCTTTACAGGCGGTGCCGGCATTGTTCCAGGGTACATTCCGGATGAACCGGATGTAATCCATTTATCAAACGTACCTTCATGATATATGGTGGTGCTTTCCGGTGGGTAGCCAGCAATGTGCGCGAAATCCAAGTCCATCGGCATTATCATTGCGGGTGAGAATATATGTGCTTTCTCTCCAGAAAATATTTCTTCTGCTTTCTGTAAATCGGTAATACCATCTTTATAAGGTTTCTCTTTTAGTAGTCTGGAACCTCTATATGCGTCAATCAGCTCGTTGGCAAGTATATCTCCTATTTCTTCGGTTTTCTGCTTCTGAACTTTTCCACTTTTTCCAAGAAATACTCCGCCAACAGTATCAATTACCTTACGTTCTAATGGAACTTTTATTCCACCCGTTTTCTTAGACATTTGATCCCACAAAAGTGGTAAAGGCGCGGTTGCCCCACTCTGAATATGTGAATGTCCATCTATAGCGAAATCCGCAGTAAATTCAGGTTTGTACTTTACCGGAACAACGCGTGCCGATATACCTGGTGACATTATATTTTCTCCTCTTTCCAAAGCTGATATTCAAATTTTTCAGCAACTGTGTTAAGTGTTTCGTTAGCCTTGACTGTGTAATTTTTGGGCATTTAGACTTCCCGATGGTACATTCAGATGATAACGGTAAAGCATGAAGCTAAGCACCGTTTTAAGCTTATATAGCAATATACAAGAGTGAAAATAGGGAGTAAAGAATAATTTTTTATAGGGAGTGGATTTTAAATTCCAAATAGTTGCAGTGTTTTAAGACGGTTTAGTATCTTATACTTGATTATATTTAAAAATCATTGCTTTCACTTACATTGTACTCAAGAGGTGCAGGGACACTATGTGGAAAACTAACATTTTATTTCTATCACTACTCTCAGCATTTTTTCTATTTTCCTGCCAGCTACCACCAGTGCCACCCGGTCCTGAAGATGCTAAGGTTGAACTGTCGTTGAGGTCTTCTTCGGGAATTAAAAGCAATACGATGGTCACTGACACTGTGGGTAATTTTGATACCATTGGCGTTGTCCTTTATCTTACACAGTATATCGACTCTGCAAGGGTCAGGGTGATTAACAACAATGACACTGTACACTCATTTCTTTGCAAAGTAGGTAAAACAACTATTGATACAGCATTTTATCCGGTCACCTTTTTAAAACCAGCAGATTACAATGTAGTTGTAACAGGCTATATCAGCGGCAAACCCAATGTAACTGCAACAGCGGTTTTTCATATTGTTGATAAACCGATTCCGAACCGGGCGCCGGTTTGGGTTCAGGATACTGTTCAACTTTCAGGATATCCTGCAAAGTTAGTCACCTGCGATTTAAAAGATAAATGCAATGATCCGGATGGTGACAGTCTTGCATTTACGTTTATTAACACGGCTCTTACTGGAGATACTATTATAGGTTCTGTTTTTATAGTAACCCCAGCCATTACCGATACCGGAAAGCACCTTATTCATATCATTGCAAAAGATCCATCAGGATTTTCCGACACATTGTTTCTAAAATTGATAGTTACAGCCGAAGATACAACAGTTCCCGTCACTGAAACTGATACAGTCCCACCAACAATTACACTCCAGTCACCAAAAGCTGATACTGTCATTGCTGAAGATTCACTTGTCGTAAAAGTGCTTTGTATGGATAAAAGCGGAATACTTACAGTGCAAGGATTTCATGACAACACCCCTTTTACAATGAGTAAATCTGCAACAACCGGAAATCTCTGGACAGGTACAATAAAAGGACTTTCATCTGGGAAATATGAAACATTTAAGCTGGTAACTACCGACTCCTCATCATTTAAAAATAAAGATTCAGTTTCAGTACGGATAAAATATGATGGTGACACTGTCAAGCCCGCGATTACTCTTGTATCCCCGGTAAAAGACAGCATTTCAATCAATTCTTCTGATTATACAATAAAGATAAAGTGTACAGATACATCAGGTGTTCTCTCAGTTAATGCAGTTATGGATACATCACTGTTCAGTGGAGTCCGGGCAGACAGTGGGAAATGGTCCATTGCAATTAGAGGACTTACCGTAAACACATTCAATTCTATCATTGTAACCGCAACCGACAGCTCATTACGGGCAAACAAAAAAATCATAAAATTGTATATCAAGTACGACCCAACTCTGATCGATTCTGTCGGACCGACCATTGCTCAGAAAAGCGGACCCATTCATGGTGCAGTCACCAAGGATTCCATTATAATTATTACCGATTCGATCACGGATCCAAGCGGTTTAGACAGCATTTACTGGACACTCAACAATGTGCGGGCCGGGTTATTAACCCCAGCCAACGGCTCTCCCAACCTCTATCGTTTACAGGATACGCTAACAAAATTCCGTTCTAACCGCATTGTAATCCATGCAATCGACAAATCCGCCGCCCGCAACCGCGACAGTGCTGTAATAGTACTCGATTATAATCTGTCACCGCAGATTAGCGATACCGCAGTAGCTACAAACCGTAATACCGCCAAAACCTGGACTCTTGGGGTTCGATCCGGTGATAATGACACCCTTTCCTGGTCTCGTCTTACTTCCCCATCAGCACTTAGCGGAGCGATTACCGGAGCGCTGCCATCAGTTACTTTCACACCTGCACAGAACTGGTCGGGGAGCGACAGCTTTTATGTTCAGGTAAGTGATGGATATTGGAGTGATACTGCGAAGATAAAAATTTCTGTTCTCGATGTTGCCGTTGCACCGGCGATTCTGACACAACCGGTAAGTGCTACAAAAAATGTCGGTGAATCGGTGACATTTTCGGTAGTTATAAATAGTAATGTTAACCCGGCCCCTACATTTCAGTGGAAGAGAAATGGGGTGGTTATTCCGGAGGCATCGGTTTCATCATATACCATCGGCTCAGTTTCCAAAGCTGATAGTGGTAGCTATACAGTCACTATAGCTAACAGTGCAGGAACAATCACCAGTACACCGGTGACACTAACCGTAAATTACGCTCCATCTATAATCACACAACCGGTTTCACAAGTACTTTATCTTGGAAAATCGGTAACTTTTTCGGTTGTTGCGAATGGCAGCCCAGCACCTAATTATGTGTGGAAGAAAAATGGTACTGCAATAACAGGTGCAACAAGTTCTTCTTATACTATTTCTTTACCTGGTGTGAGCGATAGCGGGAGATATACGGTGAGTGTGATGAATCGCATTGATACGGTGGTGAGTGATACAGCGCAATTTTATACACAAGTGAAGTGTATCGCTGCTGGTGGAAATCATACTTTATTTTTAAAAACAGATGCTTCGCTTTGGGTCTGTGGATACAACCTCTATGGTCAACTTGGTACCTCTGAATACGATTCAACGCCTATAAGAATAATGACAGATGTACAGAGTATTTCTGCTGGTGGAAATCACAGTTTAATACTAAAAGCAGGCGGCATTCTCTGGGCGTGCGGAGATAATTCTTATGGTCAACTTGGTGATGGAACAACAGATAATCACTCTACACCAGTGCTTATTAAGAATAATGTACAGAGTATGGCTGCTGGAGGCACTCATAGTTTATTTTTAATGAACAATGGTTCGCTTTGGGCTTGTGGAATTAACAGTTATGGCCAAATAGGTGATAGTTCTATACACAATTATACAGCTGTGCCAGTACTAATTATGGAAAATGTTCAAAGCATAGCTGCTGGAGCAAGTTATAGCTTAATTGTTAAAAACGACAATACACTATGGGTTTGCGGTGAAATTGGTGATAGCACAGCCTTTATACCCTTTCAAGTGATGAGTAATGTCAAAAGTATTTCTGCAGGAGGAGCTTTTTGTTTAATTTTAAAGTCAGATGGCACACTATGGGCCTGGGGTGAAAATAATTTTGGTCAACTTTGTGATGGTACCACTACATACAGGGGAGCACCTAAACAAGTTATGACCAATATTCAGAGCATGTCTGCAGGGGGAAATCATAGCTTGCTTTTAAAGACCGATGGAACTGTCTGGGCCTGTGGAAGTAATAGTCTAGGGGAACTTGGGGATAGTACAAAAACCAATCACTCTACTCCAGTGCATGTTATTAGCGATGTGCAAGACATTGTGGCTGGTGGGGGGCATAGCTTTTTTATAAAAACCAATGGCTCATTATGGGCATGTGGCAATAATATGTATGCAGAACTTGGCGATGGCATACTGAATACTGTGCGTTTTTTTCCAGTAAAAATTGCATTTTAATGAAAAAACCATTTCAAATCCTGCTTTTAAGTAGTATCCTTTTTGTCGTTACTCTCGGTGTATACTATCCTGCCTGGAACGGTACACCAATCTGGGATGATGACCATCATATAACTCGTTTTGGGCTACGCTCTATTGACGGTTTGGGCCGTATCTGGACTGAACTTGGCGCCACACAGCAGTATTACCCTTTAGTTCACAGCGTATTCTGGCTTGAATATCATCTCTGGGGCGACTCTACTATAGGTTACCATCTCCTGAACATTTTACTTCATATTCTATCAGCGTTTTTATTGGTAAGAATTTTACAGTCTCTGAAAATTCCGGGTGCCTGGCTTGCCGCTACTATTTTTGCTTTGCATCCTGTCCAAGTGGAATCGGTAGCCTGGATTTCCGAACTTAAAAACACATTATCTGGAGTTTTTTTCCTTTCTACAGCGTTTGCCTACCTACAATTCCAAAAAAGTAGAAAAAAAAGGTTTTATGTTTTTGCATTTGGATTATTCATTCTTGGCTTGCTGTCTAAATCCGTTATCGCAACATTATCGGTTTCGCTTCTTGCGATTTTCTGGTGGCAGCGTGGAAAATTAAACTGGAAGCAGGATGTGGTTCCCCTTATTCCATTTTTCGTTATAGGAATTGCTTCGGGATTATTTACTTCCTGGGTAGAACGGAAATTTATTGGTGCTGAAGGAGGAGAATTCGATTATTCTTTTATTGAGCGGTGCCTTATAGCTGGCAGGGCATTCTGGTTTTATTTGACTAAAATAGTATGGCCCGCAAATCTAACATTTATCTATCCTAAATGGAGTATCAGCCAGGCAATATGGTGGCAGTATATTTTCCCTTTTTCTTTTTTAATATTTGCTATTGTTATCTGGACAATACGAAAGTATTCGCGGGCACCTTTGGCTGTTTTAATTGTGTATTCCGCAACGATTTTTCCTGTAATGGGATTTTTCAATGTTTATCCGTTCCGATTTTCTTTTGTTGCAGATCATTTTCAATACCTTGCCTGCATTGGGCCGATTTCTCTTTTTGCAGCAGGGATGAAACGAATGTCGATTTTTTCACCAGAAAAAATCAGACGTTTTTTTCAACCTGTGATTGTTTTATTTTTGTGTTGTTTTTTAATTGTACTAACATGGAAACAATGTAAAACTTATACCAACGCTGAAATACTTTACCGAACCACAATAAAGAAAAATCCTTATTGCTGGCTAGCCCATAATAATCTTGGTCTCCTTTTAGCAGGTAGCGGACGAAATGAAGAGGCTTTTTCTCACTACCGAATGGCTTTGGAAATATATCCTAGATATTACAAAGCATACATAAATCTCGGCATTCTGCTTGCTAAAACAGGAAAACACGACGACGCCTTATCTTATTACCGGAAGGCGGTGGAAATCAATCCCAACATTGCCACTGCATATTGCAATATCGGTAATTTGTTAGCACAAACCGGGCATGGTAACGAGGCTTTTTCCCAATACCAGAAGGCATTGGGAATCAACCCAAACCACGGCGAAACCCATTATAACCTTGGACTTCTTTTGGCGAAAACAGGAAGAACGGAGGATGCAATTGTTCAGTACCAGAGAGCATTAAATATTGATCCTGGTTATTATGAAGCCCATAATAACCTTGGAAATGCTCTGCTGAGAGTCGGACGAATTGAAGAGGCAATCGAGCATTACCAAAAAGCGGTCGATATCGCGCCGCGCTTTGATGTTGCGCATTTTAATCTCGGCAATGCACTTCTCCGATTGAAACGAATAGACGAAGCTGTTTTTCATTACCGTAAAGCATTGGAGATACATCCAGATGAAATCCGTGTTATTAACAGCCTTGCACTTGCTCTTTACCAAAAAGGACAAGTTGCAGATGCTATCGGGCTCCTTGAAAAAGCACTTGTGCTGTCCGAACGTTCGCGTAATGAAGCACAAGTTAATGAGATTCGACAAATCCTTGAACAGCTCCGCAGTTCGAATGATCCTTTTTCTACAAATTCTTCAGATCGGGGCTTTTAATATTATTTCTTTCTATAAATCGTTTTCAATAATATCACTAACTCTTATACTAAAAGTGAACCTTCAACTGCTTCATAAATATTTTTCAATAATTCTTCGAAATTTTCTCCCTGTGTAGTACATCCGGGGAGTGCCGGAACTTCAGCCCAATAACCACCTTCTTCCGCTTTGTGAATGATACAATTAGTTCATGATGCTTTTTATGGTTTGGTTACGGTTTTACAAAATCAAAATAAGGCGTCCCGACACTTTCTGAAGTGCTACCTCTTGCATCTTTTGCAGTAACTTTCCAGCGGAATCTGCCGGATGCTGTCGGATGATACCAGTAATAAAATTCTGTCCCAACTTTTCTGCATGTTCCATATGGTTTAGCAACGAATACAGGTGGATTAATTGTATCACAATGAATCTGGAAAAGAGTTGAGTCTCCATCTTTCAAGTCGGAATTTTCCCATACGAGTTTTACTGAATCTCCCTGGATAGTAACGTTTCCGAGGGTTGGCACTTGAGGTGCAGCATCAGGAAAAACATAAAACACCAGTTTTTCAGACCACAAACTATCATTATCTCTTACTCTCACAGAAAGCAGTTCCGCTGTATTTGGTACAAAATATTTGAATAGGTAAGCTAAATCATTTGGATAATCAATCGTTCCATCGTCTCCACGATTCCAGTCGTAGCGGACAATCTGACCATTAGGATTTGGATCCGTTGCATTTATTCTCACATAGGTATCACCACTCTTCCATTTGTAAAACATGGTGTCCTTTGCAGCCCCAGCGCCTCTTACCCATTGGATAGAGTCACCGAAGTTTGCGCCAAATAGAACCGGTCGTCCAAGTTTTACAAAAACGGTGCAGATCTTGGTAGTAGACATAGAATCGTTATCTTCTACCATAACTTTAAAGATGGATAAGAAATCATTCCCTTGCAAAGTATCCCATTGATGTATACCAGAATCTGAAGTAGTCGTATATTCAAAGATTCCGTCGTTATTCCAATCAAACGATCTTTTGGTTATACGATCTCTATAATCTGGATCTTTGGCAGTAATTCTAATAGTTGTGTCTCTCAGTGCCCAAACGGTGTCTGGAGAAACATCACTTATTACTGGAAATCCTGGCAATACGGTAAGATCAGCTAAAGTATCTTTTCTAAAATCTGTTGTATCAGTTACCCGAATTTGGATTTTGTTAAAAAGTGTATCACTTTTAAGTAAGTATCGGGCAATTTTAAAGGATCCATTTGTAAGCTTTGTCATACTTTCAAATGGTTCATTGTTTCGCCATGAAACCGCAACTGTTTGTATTGTATTATTTGTATCATATACATATACAGTCAGCTTAATAGAATCTTTGATAAACAACGTTGCTGAAGGTTCTATTTTTATAGAATCAATTCGGGGTATTCCCTTTTTGACACTCAAAGAACATGCTTTCCATTCAGAATAAATACTGTCTTCATCCATAACTCTTATATGTACTGCTTTTAGACTGGTATCTTTAACATAAAATGTTTGTCGAACTGTATCTTTAATAAAGTCTTTTGAATCAATAGGGCTATAAGAAACCGCAATGATTGAATCAATTTTATCATTCCATTTTATTTCTCTCCTGATAATCCGACCATTTGTGTCAGACATTACCATACTGAACAAGCGGCTTCCGTTGACATATACTGAATTGGAGTCAACACTGAAACTATTAACAACCGGCTGCCCTCTTCTCACCATAAAAGAAACCAATTTTATTTCAGAAGGGAAAGTATCATTATCAATTACTTTAACAGATACCTTTTTCATCCCACTATCTGCAAATGTGAAATTTAATACACTATCTGCATTTTCCTTGTATAAGGAATCGTTTACGTAGTACTGGTATTTATTAATTTTGCCATTATAATCAACTGCTGAAACCGTACATTGCACAGCATCATTTATATATACCAGGCGATTCGGAATTTTAATACTGTTAATAACTGGAAACCCTGGATCAACATTTACAATACTATTTAGTGTGAATTCATCGGAAATGTTGCCAGTATCGTCCTTCGCTGCCATTTTCAAGACGTATGAACCAGAATCTTTAAAATTCAGGCTAAGGGTATCATTTTTTGCAACTTTTACTGTTTTCAAAGGCAAATTATTACCCAAAATAGAAAGCATTAATGAATCGTCATCGGGATCTGTGATTGCTATGTTAAATTTAACTGGCATTCCTTTGTATACAGTAGATGATTCGCTCCGTGTAAAACTTACTATTTTGGGTATGTCAGAAAAGATTTCAATAGTAATTTTAAAAGTTTTCGATTCTTCGCCAGCGTCATCAACACATTTTACTGTAATGGTATCAGTTTTCTCTTGAGAGTATGCAGGTAATGTTAAACTCCCTGTTAATGTTTTTGTTTCGAACTCGCCATCATTATTCAGGTCCCATAGAAAATGCTTTATTGGTGATTTGGAATTTCCCGAATATGCAACAATACTATCAATGGTTACTTTTTGATTAATGGAAGAGGAAATCTTTTGTGGTACATTAGACATATAGGGGAGGTCTGCAGAGATTGTAATAGATATAGAATCCGGATTGGAAACAGCACCATCTATATCAACACACCACATCTCTATTGTAAACAATCCCGTTTCATTAAATTGTATTCCTTGTAATGTGTCATAATTTTTAATTGTTGAGCCCTGTATGTTTTTGAACTTGTAATAAAATTTTGAAACAGGAGCTTTTGCAGGATCAGTGTATTCAATTGAATATTTAAATTTCACAACACTGTTAGCAGTCGTATCATATATTTCTTTTTTAATTTTGAATATGGGGGAATAACGTGAAACAGTTACAAGTTGAGTAACCTCAGTTGCATTTTCACCTTCAATAACACCGTATACTACAACAGAAAATTCTTTTATACTGTCGTTGGTAAATTTAAATACTATAAATGACGTATCCGATCCTTCATTCATTACATAACGGTTAACAGTTTCTTGGTTGATCCTCCATTGATATTGTACCTTGCTGTCCGGCAGTTTAACTGTATCTTTATAGGCACTGGCAAACAGTGTATCCTGACGATTAACTTTCAAGCTTAATGTGTTAACAGTATCCTTGATTTCTGTGGAATATTTGAATTCTTTAACATTGATTATGCATGTCTCAGGATTTCCACCTTTATTGGTACCACTTACTGGCGTAACGGTTAAGGTACAAATACCCGTCCAGTTATCAAATGGCCCGATCTCCCAGCTTTCAGTCGTACTCGAATCGGTAACTTTTATCTTCTGCCCGTTTAAAGTCCATTTAAATAGGATGCAATTTATTGATTTGTCAACTCTAAAAACAGTTTTTTTATTGTTTGCGACATCCATTGAATCCTTAATCCAAACTTGAGGGGGAACTTCTGTTATGTTTATCCCAATACGTTTGACAGTAGAATAATTTTGATTGTCTTTGACAGTAATTGTAAGTGAATCCTTTAAACGATTGGTAATTGGTGGAAATGTAGCGCTGCAATTACTCCTAAATTTGTTTACAATTATGTCTCCAATATGCTGACTCTTATCTGCATCAATAGAAACCGTATACGGACTTGAATCACGATCTGATATGGTTAGAATCACTTTAAACGAATCTACTTGATTCACCTCTGTTTTTGAAGAATCCATTGAATTATAATTTTTTATATTAACAGAATCAATTTTTGGTGCCCACCCACTTACCACAACTTCTTTTGTAAGTTTGTAACCAGGGCTCTTCCCAACAAACAACTCAGCTCCTACACTTAATGAATCCTGTGAAGGATCTCCTATAAACACTTTAAACGCTGAATCTTTTGAGAGTTCTTCGGTCTCTCTTCCGTTGGACCAGCGTATTTGAAATTGTCCAGGAACATTTTTAACTGAGTCGGTTAAAGCAATAGAAAATGAAGCAGTATCTTCATGCGCAACAGTATCATTCCCTTTTATTTCATAAGGATTCTCTACAAAAAACGTAAGCTCTTTCGAATCTTTAATATCATTTGGACGGATACCATTAACATATACCGTTGTAGTGCACGGTTTATAGAAAAATAGAACGAAATGATTTTTAACCAGTTGACTATCAACAGCAACATTATTTTTTTCTACGGTACACGAAAAATCGTAATAGGTATCCTTACTTACAGATGTGTCAATTTCAATAGAATATGGCTGAAAAATAGATAGTTTAACCGTATCTTTATCTTCTAGGTTAGAAATGTCAAATTCATACGAACCCTTAAATTTCGGATCTACCGGACTATTCAATTCGACACAAAGAAAGAAAAACACCACCAGAATAGACAAAAAATAGTGACTTCGTTGTAGTATATGTGTAAATTTCCGATGTTTCCTCATGAAGATCTCCCTCGCTATAGATCTACTTTGTTATACTAAATCTTCAACGTTAAAATACCTGAATAGCATCAAAAAGCCTTTTGGTTCCCATACATCGGGATAGAAATGATAAGCGTGATTTGCTTAAAATGCGCCGTCTCGACTCCGCTCGACGACCGGAACAGTAATTCTAACGTGTAAAACTGGCCTAAAAAGCCAGCGAAACTGTAAGTCCGACAAGTGAGAGGCCAGCCAGACCCGGGCCTCCATATTTTAAACCTTCACTTAACCTGGTCAGAATTCTATATTTTGTAATTTTCTTTTTTTTGTCGGGATCTTTTGCATCAACTCCGTCATAATTATCTTTGTTTATATCCGTTAAAAAATACCCGCCAACCCCGGCACCAGCGCCAACCACCATCCCAGTCCACATCACCGCACGAAACTTCCTCACTCCTGGTGTCGTTTCACGTCGCTCTTTTTTTATCAACTCTGGCTGTGCTGCGTATACAGTATCAGGTACTTTTGTATCAAGTTTCCTGTTAAGATCCATGGTTTGCTGAAAAAACATGTACTTGTTTGGGGTAACACTGACATCTTCCTCGCCCAATTTCAGATTCTGATACCTGTTTTCGTAAAACTGGACAGAATCCAGAGTTATGTCTCCCACCGGACCCTCAAGTACTATGCCATATTTACTGTTAGTGACATGTGAGTATTGAAACTCGATCCTTCCGGAGTCCTGAACAAAAATACCATCCCATTTGGTATCAACCATGGAATCGACAGGGTAGTAATAATCATTGTTGTCCAGCTTGCAGAAGAGTACCGGATTACGCTCTTTACCTTTTGCGATAAGCTTCCCTTTTACAATCAATCGGGTATCTTTTTTAAACAGCAGAGTACTGCCGGGGTATAAAGTCAGCACTTTGCCTTTTGGAATGGTTACATCATGGGGGATAAGATAGGTGCTTCGGGGGTAGTCACCATCCTGCTCCTTCGCAACGAGTGGATAAATTTTCTGCTCACGGAAATGATCCGCTTCCTCTTCACTGAAATCATCAACCTGGGCAGAAGCAACTGAAAAAAATAACGAGGTTAGAGTAATAATTGTCCGTAATAGAGTTCCAGACATTCTGTTTTTCATAACAATATAAGCAAGCCCAGTTACATTAATTTAATTAGAACTTCAAAGTTATTGCCCAAACTGGAAATTTTGAAACATATCGCAGAAAACTTCCCTTCGACGACACCTAAGGCTGCAGAGGGTTCCAAAAAGCTGTTTGCTATTTGCCATTGGCTGTTAGCAAAAGAGTTCTTTATAGCTAATAGCTAAAAGCCAACTGCTAATAGCCTCTACTGACCCCACCAAATCGCCTAGTAGGGCGTCCATACAAAAAGAAAAATGACAAGGCATCACATTTTGGATGTAACTGACACCGCGAAATAGATTAAAAGGCCTAAAGCTGCAATCCCGGCTGCTACCCGAATAATTACTTCAACACGACCCAATTTTTCATATTCCCTGGAACTTGCAGAGAAATTCAATCTTGGCCTGGTAATTGGAGCTTGAGGTTCTGACTCTGTGTCGGGATCATGATCATAATCCTGAGAGTCAGCGGAGAGAATCTCTTTTAGCCCCTCTTCGAAAACAGTATCTGACGGTGTTTCAACTTTTTTCATAGACACCCCGATGTGATGATCATTTGGAAATTACTTTAAAAACAGGGCTGCATTCAAGTAGTATAAGTTGAATTTCGAACTCAGAACCCTGAACCTGAGAATCGTTCAGGGTTCAGAGTTCAGCGTTCAGGGGTTAAATACGTTAGAGCGTTAGAGCATGAGAGCCTTTGAACTTTTGAACTCTTGAACCTTTGAACCCTGAACCTTTATGCTTTTATTTTCAATAAAACGAAATGAATACTTGACCTGGAAAACTGGTTTGGTTATTTTTCATCTTCTACTAAAAGAATTATTAATCCTATAGAACAATGAAAAAGGATGCGCCTAGAAACCAATTCATACAGAAAATTTGTCGATCTGCATATCCACACCAATTATTCTGATGGTACCTGTACTGTTAAAGAGGTTCTTGAAATTGCACATGAACGTGGTTTAAGTGCAATTTCGATTACAGATCATGATTGTACAGATGCTTACCCTGAAGCGATTGATATCGGAAACAAGTTGGGTATTGAGGTCATTACCGGTGTTGAGCTTTCAAGTGAAATCGATGGAACCGATATTCATGTGTTGGGGTATTTTATCGATCCTGAGAACTCTTCGTTTGCTTCAAAACTCAGGGAAATGAAAGATGCGCGATATTTCAGAGCTAAAAAGATTGTTGAAAATCTGAATAATCAGGGGATCGACCTTCGATTTGAGACAGTACTGAGCATGGCGGGCATTGGTGCGATCGGACGACCCCATATCGCTGCTGCCATGCTGCGTGAAGAGCTTGTGTACTCGTTCAGGGAAGCTTTTGATAAATATATCGGTTACGGACTCCCGGCATATGTCGAAAAACTGAAACTTCATCCTAAAGAGGTTTTTGATCTGATTAAAAATGCCGGTGGTATTCCTGTTCTTGCCCACCCGGGTGTTACGCAGGTCGATCAGAGAATCCCGGAGTTTATCCGTGAAGGTCTCAAGGGCATTGAAGCTTATCACACTGAACACCCATCAAATATTGAGCGACATTACCTGAGAATTGCTAAAAAGCACCATCTTGCATTCACTGGTGGGTCAGATTTTCACAGTTTTAATCACAACAAATCTGAAATTGGCTCTCCAAGTGTGCCTTACTCTGCAATTATGAGCATTAAAGAGAAACTTTGTATACATTCCGTTTAAGGATATTTCTATGAAAAAGATTGTACCGGTCATTTTAGCAGGTGGAATAGGTGAGCGTTTCTGGCCGATGAGCAGATCGACCATGCCAAAGCAGCTTCTGAAAATTATCAGTGATAAAACAATGACTGAAGAAACAATTGGCCGGATCAGCAGTATCTGCAGCAGTGATGTTAAGCCGCTGATCGTTACCGGGAAGGCAATTGCCGACACCATGAAAGCTGTGCTGCCATCATCACTTAAATATGATCTGATAATCGAACCTGTTGGTAAGAATACCGCCCCTGCTGTAGCTCTTGCCGCAAAATGGATCGAATCAGTATATGGTGATTCAACCATGCTGGTACTCAGTGCTGACCACGATATCCGTCCTGTAGAAAAATTCATTGATGCCATAAAAGCAGCGGTCAAACTTGCAGATAGTCAGAAGTGCCTCGCTGTGTTTGGTATTAAGCCATCACGGCCGGAAACCGGGTACGGGTATATCGAGCTGAATGATCTTATCAGCACTGAATCGTCCGTACAATGTTTTGGTGTAAAAAAATTTGTCGAAAAACCGGATCCTGTAACAGCTCAAAAGTTTTTAGACTCCGGTAACTACATGTGGAACAGCGGAATGTTTGTCTGGAACACATCGGTTATCCTTGAAGAGTTTGCCGCGTATATACCTGAGCTTCACAAACAGGTTGCTGCAGCTGCTGCGGCTGAATTTACTGAAGAAGCTATCAAAACATTTTATACTGAATGCATGAAAGAGTCAATTGACTTTGGTATCATGGAACGGTCAAACCGGGTCAATGCTGTTGTGGGAAGTTTTTCATGGGATGATATTGGCTCCTGGGAATCACTAAGCCGTATCCATCCGCAAAACCAGGCTGGAACGACGGTATTCGGACCCACTATTTATGAGAAAGATTGTAAAGATACGATTGTATTTAACAGTTCAAAATTATCAGTTGCATGTATCGGTGCTGAAGATCTTGTTGTTGTGTCAACCAACGATGCTCTTCTTATTATCGATAGAAAAAAGTGTCCGGATATTAAAAAATATATCGCTGAAATGAAAAACGGGGGAGCTCTGCCGGCAACTCTGTTCTGACCAATGAGGTAGATATGAATTCACCCTCAATAATGTTTGTTGCCGGAGATCCATCAGGTGACAAGCATGCATCCTGGATAGTTAAGCGATTAAAAGCCGATATTCCTCATTGTGATATATGGGGGATCGGCGGGCCTGATATGGAGGCAGCCGGGGTGCGTTCCCTGTTGCCCTTCAAAAAGTTCAATAAAATGGGGTTTTTTGAAGTAGCTCTGCATATTTTCTTTTTTTTAAACGCTAAGAAATTCCTCATAAACGAAATAAAAAGAAACAGACCTGACTGCCTGGTTTGTGTTGATTATCCGGGATTCAATATGGAACTGATGAAAGCTGCGGTATCAATGAACATTCCTGTGGTGTGGTATATTGCCCCGATGGTATGGGCGTGGAAAGAGAAACGGGCGCAGATCCTTGCCGAAAAAGCAGCACATATCGCGTGTATATTTCCATTTGAAGTAAATTATTTCAAACCATATACCAGCAAAGTAAGTTTTGTCGGAAACCCTGTTGTTGAAGCGATGAATGCAGAAAATCTTCCTTCAAGAAACTACCTTGGAAAACCCAAACGGCTGGCGCTGGTTCCCGGGAGTCGCAGACAGGAGATAAAGCACCTGCTGCCACAGATGATCGAAGCATATACACTTCTTAAAGCGAAGTATCCTGAACTGACAGTTGAAATTTCGAAATGTTCCTATCTGTCCGATGATGAATTTTCAAGCTATACCAATGGAGCTGATCTCAAGCTGTTCTCCGGCCCCTTGCGCGAACTTTACGCACGATCTGATTTTGCTATTGTGACATCCGGAACCGCGACACTCGAAGCTGCCCTGATGGGTATTCCACATGTTATTGCATATAAAACATCACCGATAAATTATCAACTGTTCAGGCATTTCCTCAAAATACCGTTTATCGGTTTGCCAAACATCATTTCTCAGGAAATGGTTGCCCCGGAGTGTATCCAGAATGATGCAACAGGTGCATCTATTGCCGATGCAGTTGAAATCTTCCTTAAAGATGACTCATATTACAAAATTACGGCATCCAAACTTCTGCGTTTAAAAAACCACCTCGGAGCTTTTAAGCCATCTGAGGAGCTGGTTAAAATTATCAGGAACTGTATCACCCCGAAATCATCCTGAAAGAGGTTACCATTGAGAGTATTAACAATTTTTCTGGTATACCTGTTTATATTCTACCGAGGACTGTCGGCTGCTTACCGGGATGGTGATTTTACCATTCCGCAAGTTTCCCCGGGTTTCGTTCATTGTAAAGCTACTTCCAATGAAATCATTCGTACAGAGTCTTCTGACACTCTTGAGAGAATCGATACGGTGGGTATACTGCGTCCAGGACAACTGGTCATGAGACAGAAATGTAATAACGGATATAGTTTCTTTTCCGGCAAACTTGACACAACAGCTTTTTTGAAACGCCCCCCGCTTTACGCTTTTTCAATTCCGGGATGGGCCCGGCTCAGTGACATCCTTCAGTACCGGTTTTACCGGGAACCTACCGATAAGCCCGGCAGGGATGAAGAGACCGTGTATTTTGATCAGGAGCGAATATTTGTAAGAAACTACAGCGTCATCTATTATTACCGTAACGGGATCTGGTTTCATCTTGACGGTGAGGATTCTCTTTTAACCGGCTCGATTTCTATTCATTCTGAACCACCCGGAGCAACAGTTGCTATCGATGGTGAAACTATCTCTGAAACCACACCTTGCAGCATAAACCATCTTCTGCCCGGTATTCATAAGGTTGAATTGTTTCTTGATAATTACCATTTTCTTTCCAAGTCGGTTAAAGTATTTTCGGACAGCCTGGTAAAAACTTCATTTCAGCTTCTGACAAATATGGATACTGTTTATATCACTGGTGATGTTCCTTACGGACTGCTTCTTCTTCCACAGCCACCTACCGACTCACTATTCTCAGTAGATTCTCATTATGTTGCATCTACCCGTGTCCAGCTTCCTCCCGGCAGACATACAGTTTCATGGAATGGGGACCAGTTGTATGAATCTGTAGATACTGCGGTCATCATTAAAGAAGGGGTTGTGTCCTATTTTGATTTTGTTTTCAGACGCAGATATGGCATGTTACGAATAACCCCTATCCCCGCAGATGCCCAGATCTGTATCCAGAACGATCCCTGCAGATTTGGTGAACAGATCCTTGAGATTCCAAGCGATATTTACCGGGTCACAGCACATCGTTATGGGTTTAAGAGCCTCATGAGAGAAATTCTTGTTCAGCCCGATACGATTATTACCTGTGAAATGAACCTGCTCCGTTCACCGGACAGGGATGCCGACGGGTTTGTTGACAGTATAGATCAGTGTCCGGAAATATACGGGCTCTATGACGGGTGCCCTAGACAGCGTGTAAAGGATGCTATGACGATCAAGCGCTCGGAAGTTTCTGAATATATAAAAAGTGACCCCTTTTCATTTGATTTTTCCACCATTAATTTTATTTTGCGCATGCCAACAAGAAAAGCCTTCTCTGATTTTCTCTCCGCTTTTTCCAGTGGTAGAATTGGTGGGATCAATAATTACAGAGGATTTTCATTTATTAACTCTTTTCAAGCATCCTGGAAAGGAATGATCGCTGCACTGGAACTTGGTCAGTGGTCATCAGGAATTCACTATCAGCGTGATGACACTATGAAAATTTCAACCGAAAAGGGAAACCAGTATGAAATCTATTACGATTCTCTGACCGGAGTGGAACCGGTGATGCTCATACCCAGCACGACTGTCTCATTCGGGTTACATTACAACTTTTCATGGGTCAATGTCGCCTATTCTCTTGGGTACCAATGGGAAGATATCATTTTGAGAGGACTTTATAACACAGGTACACAAAGCTTCGAGAGGGTAGCCTTTGATAACGACTGGTGGTTTCATCAACTTCAGTTTGAAACTAATTTCCGTACCGGTGAGATGATATCTCCTATAGCATTTTTTAAATTCAAGTTTCCTTTTGGAAAAACACTTAGAACTCGCTGGCATGTGATGCAGGCCGGAGTTATACTAAAAATTACACCAGCACACAAAAAGAGCACATCAAGATGAAAAAATTGATATTCACTGTCGTTTCCCTACTCATGCTTCAAATGATTTCTTTTCTGCTATCCTGTGGCGGTGGTTTCGGCTCCGATTCTTCAAATGCGGATGATATCGGCAACGAGATTTTCGGCACTGATTCGGGAAAATAAGTCACTGGCCTGAATCTTGCATGTTTAACTAGTGTGATGTCCTGGAATTAACAGGAATTTTCCAGATTCGAAAATTTCCTTTATTATCTAAGGAAACACCTTAATTCCTGCCAATTATCAGGCAGCACATAAATTACCTGATACCAGTAATTCTCCAATATGAAGATGCCCCAAATGTAGCGCTGATAAAACTATCATCAGATCATTGTAAATAGTAATAATAGAACATCTGGTTCCCCATCGCAGTACTCAGAAATTGTAAATCTTAACAGATTGGAGATATACAATGGCTGCAAAACAGGGAGATACCGTCAGTGTTTTATTCACAGGTACATTAAACGACAGTACCGTGTTTGACAGTTCCAATGGGGAACCTTTCAAATTTAAACTGGGAAGTGGCATGGTCATTCCCGGGTTCGAAGATGCTATAATCGGGATGAATATAGGTCAGGAAAAAACAATAACAGTACCATCAGAGCTTGCCTACGGTCCCCATATCGAGGATCTTGTCACCACTGTTAATCGGAATCTTTTTCCCCCTGAAATTGTCCCGGAAAAGGGCAAGCAGGTTCGTGTTGCAAACCAGGCAGGACAAACATTTATTGTTACCATCACCGATATCAATGATGGGCATGTCACCCTGGATGCTAATCACCCTCTGGCAGGAAAAGATCTGACATTTAATATTACTCTCCTGGAAATTATTCCATCATTTGAATCTCTGGATGAAGCGTAAAGATGTAATTCTTCTCTTGTTATAAAAGGGTGCTTCAAAAGACTTCCCGTAGTGTCGGGTCAAATGATGAATAAAAGGTAGTCTTTCAATTACTTCGGATTTTATAGCTATTTCATTCCTGAAACTGTATACTTTAAATTTGAACTCAACACTGCTGTTTAAGTTCTTCCGATTTAAACAGCATTTTTAAAAAAAGTATCCTGTTTCCGGGGTGAAGTAGATCCGTGGGAACTATTCCAGTAATTACCAGCAATCAACAAATCGTCGATACGGTTTCAAACATCATATATAATGATCTTGATGAACCGCTTAAAGTAACCTGGCTGAAGAATTCCGATATTGCTCTTGAATTCATGGCATTTGATATGCCCGAATTAATAATGATCGATTTCAGTGATCACGGCTTTAACGGTTATGAATTACTGGATAAAATTACACAGGACAACTGGTTACTCAATGCCGGTATTGTTGCTTTCTGTGCGTCTTCAACCGAAGTCGAAACCCTCGAAAATTTACGTAAAGCGAATCTGATCATCGCATTAACTGACCTCGAACTTGAAAATCAACTTCAGAAAATCTTAACTATCATATTCAAAAACCGTCGCATTATATTTCAACACACATTAAGTACAAATCTTATCAATGATTACCAGGCTTCATTCACATTAGATAACGACCCCTATGTTGCCCGCTGTTATGCAAACCTTATTTGTAATTTCATTCATAATTCATATAGAATTTCTTCTGAAATAAAATTCCAGCTCAAACTGGCGCTGACAGAACTATTACTCAACGCAGTAGAGCATGGAAATTGTGAAATAACGTACGATGATAAAACTGAATGGATGGATACAAATTTTGATATCTATGAATTGATTAAAGAACGTATGCAAATCCCTGACATCGCATATCGTAAAGTTTATCTGAAATTTTCACTTACTTCACAGCAGGGAGAGTTTATTATTACCGATGAAGGCAAGGGTTTTGACTGGCGGAACATGAAAGATCCATCCAAAGAAGAAAATCTTCTGATGCTTCATGGAAGAGGCATTATGATGACCCGTGCCGTCGTTAAAAATCTCACATTCAATGATAAAGGTAACGAAGTCTCTTTTCAAATCTTTTTTGATAACGACCCAGGACTTCAGATGCCTGGATTTCTGGATAATTTATCTTTTAGAGATATCAATCCAGGTGATGTAATCTTTGAACAGGGAGAAACAAGTGATTTCCTTTACTATATCGTTGAAGGCAGGTATAGCGTCCAAGCGAATGGGCATCAGGTTTCTGTTCTTACGCCAGATGATATATTTATGGGAGAAATGTCCTTTTTACTTAACAACCGAAGAAGCGCATCAGTAACAGCCGACTCAAAAGGGAAACTGATTCAGATATCTAAAAAACAGTTTGTCGAGACAATTAAAAAGCAGCCACACTATGCACTATTTCTCTGCCGGCTTCTAGCGCAGAGGATTTTAAGATCAAATCAACGAAAATAATTATCCCCGAAAAAACTCATAACTTAAATTGGATACTGGAAATCAAACCACTACTGTGGATTCCGTCTCGAATAATTTATCCACATTCACGATCATATATATCTGGCCGGTCCCACTCACTGCAGCCCCATCAAATTGTGTCGACTTCAGAAGTCCGCCTTCTATCTTTTTGGAAACGACTTTTTGTATTCCAACAATCTCCTTTACTGCAATCACCGATTTCCCTTTTTTGGTTTCTACCAGAACGCCCATGCACCTGCTTTTTTTCTTCTGTTCTTCATCGGTACACTCAAATCCAAGTAGGCTATCTATAATGTAGAGTGGATTCAAGCCACCCCTGCGTTGAATGGTAGTTCCTTTTCCGGCAACACTGTTGACATGATCCGGCTCGATTCTGAAAGCCTCGATAACATTGCTTAAGGGTACTACATACACTTCACCAGCGAAACTCTCCACAACATAGCCATCCATAATTTGTGTACTTGCATTTTTGGGCAATGTTATAGTAAATGTTGTTCCTGAATTTACATTACTGATTACATCGATTTTTCCAGCGGCGCCAGTTATTGCTTTTTTGACAACATCCATTCCTACTCCACGCCCCGAGATATCGGTAACTTCCATAGCAGTTGAAACACCACTATGGAAGAGCAGGTCTGTTATTTGATCTGCACTCATCTCTTCATCACTTTTAATGATTCCAACCTCTACCGCTTTTTTCTTTATCCCTGCATAGTTAAGCCCGGATCCGTCATCCTTGACTGTTAATTGCAGTACATCATCCTCTTCGACCAGTGAAACGGTAATGGTTCCCGTCTCATCTTTTTTCAGTTTTGTACGCTCTTCGGGGAGTTCTATTCCATGATCTGCTGCATTTCTAACCATGTGAGTCAATGGTGCATCGAGCAGATCGATATAGCTTTTATCAATTGCAATTTCGTTTCCCTTACAGACAATATTAATTTTCTTATGTTTACTTGAAGCTATATCTCTGACAATTCGTGGAACCTTTTGCAAAAGTTGTTTTCCTTCAACTTTACGAATTTCCATTATTTTGGAGCGTAATTCACCTGAGATTGCTTCAAACTGACCAATAGCTTCTTTAAGATTCACCTGCATTTGTGATATGTCATCTTTTTCTGCACATTTTCTCTGGAGATGGCGTAACATCTCTTCTACACCGAGTAATTCACCTACCGATCGAAGAAAATCGTCAAGCGCTTTTTCCGGAATCCTCATTGTCTTATCAGTTTTTAAGTGCTGCTCTTTTATATCATTTTTCTGATGATCATTTTCTGATTGTACAGGTACTGTTTTTTCATCTTTCTTTTGTTCTAATGTATGCAGTTTTTCCAATAATAATGATTCTGCCAGCTGATCAATACCGGCATCAGAATTATTGAAAGTATCAAAAATATCGGTTATATCATCTACGATCTGTCTCTGCCAGTCACAAACACATTTTCCATGAAGTTTCTCAATCAGCATATATAACTTATCTGAAGAAACATTGGAACTCTTTAGATTACTTATTTCTTTTATTTTTTCCCTTAATTCCTGAATTACTTCTTTAAATTCCTTGTCAATACTTTCGGATGGAATGGCTGCAGGTTGGTCATTATTCTTACCTCCAGATACCATCTGTATTTTTGACAACAATGATATCAGTTGCTCTAGTTTTCCGGAATGTTCGTTTATATTTCCTTTTCTTAATTCACGAATAATTTCATCTATTTCAGATTGTAATATACTGTGTTCAGTATTACTTTTGTCATTCAGGGCGCTTTCAATTGCGTCCAAAACTGAAGAATATGCAGCTTCATCTGATAATTCATCACGATCCTCTCTTACGTTAAGAAGTATTTCACGCAAATGATCCAATCCGGGAAGAAGAGCATTAATTATAGAACTATCAACTTTTTTAATTTTTTTCCGTATCTGGTCGAGCAGATTTTCCATACAATGAGCAAGTTTCTTCAACTGCATCAACCCGAAATATGCTGCATTCCCTTTTAAGGAATGAATCGGCCTGAAAATTGCGCCAATAATCTCAACATTGTCAGGATTGTTCTCCAACTCGACAAATAAGGTGTCTACTTCCGATAGTGCGTCTATCGACTCATCGATAAACCCCAGCAACAGTTCTCTATTGACATCACTGAATTTCATAGTTACCTGCCCCTTATTCAGAACCCATCTTTTTTAAGAAAAGAAGCTTTTTTTCCCAGTGTTCAAGATATTTCAGAGCTGCATCAACAGCGCTATCCATCTCACCAAGATCTTCAAGAGGTTTAAAAATACAGGTGTCGGCACCATGTCTGAGACAAGCCAGTCCGTTGTCCAGCGTTACATATCCGGTCATCATTATAACTCTTGTCATTGGATACTCATCCCGGATTTTTTTTAACAATTCGACTCCATCCATTACAGGCATTTTTATATCAGATATTACTATCTGAAAGGGTCTCTTTTCAAGCAAACCAAGGGCTTCCTTACCATTATTGGCAGTTTCAACATGATATCCCCTGAGTTTATATCTTCTCGCAAGCGAATGCTGTATGTTAACTTCATCATCAACAATTAAAATATTTGGAATCATTTTTCACCCTCTTTCGAACCTTGTAGCTTAACTGTGAATACCGCTCCACCTTCAGGATGATTTTCTATCAGAAGTTCACCTTTGTGATCATTAATAATATTACTGCTTATAGAAAGCCCCAGGCCAGTTCCTTTTCCAACCGGTTTTGTTGTGAAAAAGGGCATACATATTTTTTCCAATTTTGCTTCAGGTATTCCTGGACCCGTATCTCTAACTTTAGCTATCACTTTTCCATCTTTATATTCAGTAGTTATAATCAGATTACCCTCTTTTGAATGCTCTTCGATGGCATCAGCAGCATTGGTAATCAAATTTATAAACACCTGTTCGATCTGATTGCTGTCACCATACACTTTTCTGCTATTTCTATACTCAGTTTTAACTGATATGTGATATTTCAATCTGTTTTCACATAATTGAAGTGCCGAGTCGATACATTTTTCCAGTTCAAACAATTCCCTTTTTTCATGAGACATGTGGGAATATGTTTTCAAACCATTGACAATCGTCCGGATTCGTTTCATCCCGTTTTTCATCTCCTGAAGAATTTCCGGGACATTCATCATAAAATTTTTTGCCAATTCGATCTGGTCAGCAGTTGGATCATTTCCTAATGCCTTTTCAATAACGTTGATGTTTTCTTCAAGTGTCTGTATATTGATTGCTACAAATGATGCAGGATTATTTATTTCATGTGCCATTCCTGCGCTCAATATACCTATTGTACTTAAGCGGTCGGCATGTACCAGTTGTTCAGCTCTCTCGGCAGCAAGTTTTTCCATGAATTTTGAATATTCCAGAAGATTTTCATTACTGATAATCAGCTGCTGCCGAAGTGTCAGCAATCGAACTCCGACATTGATTCTTGCCCGTAATTCTGTTTGATTAAAGGGCTTAGCCACAAAATCATCAGCACCGTTATCAAGTGCAAATGCTACATCATTACTGTCGGTTCGGCTAGTCACTATTATTGCATATACTGGTACAGTTGTCGGCTTTTCAGCGAGTGCCTGACAAACCTTAACGCCATCCATTCCCGGCATAAGCCAATCCAGAAGAACAAGTACAGGTTTATCAGAGCTGATTATTGCTTTCAAGACAGATTCACCATTGTCAAATGAAGTGACAGTAAATCCAAAATTTTTCAGTGCTTTTTCCAGAATCAAGCGCTCTATTATGCTGTCATCAGCAATAAATATGTTTTTGACTGAATTTTCCATTATACAATTCTCATCAGATGATATTCAGATCTGTTTATTCTCCAGTATCTTTTCTGCAAATGCAGGATACAGTTTCCTTATGCAATCAGGACATAATCCATGCGATAATTCAGCTTCGGTATTCTGCCTGATATATTCTTCAAGTACCTGCCAGGTTCCATCAGGTAAACGGATATTTTTACATCCAGCACAAACAGGGACAATTCCACGTAATGTCTTTATCTCTTCCCTCGCACGTTTTAATTCGATGTGTGTTTTTACTCGCGCTAATAACTCTGATGGGTTAAAGGGCTTTGTAATATAATCAACGCCGCCGGCATCAAATCCACGAACGATATCTTCAGATTCAACTCTCGCCGTAACAAAAATTATTGGGATATCTTTCAATGTTATTGACTTTTTTATTAATCTGCAAACCTCAAGTCCATTTTCATCAGGCATCATGATATCAAGCAGAACAAGATCTGCTGCTTCTTTTTCAAGAAATTTTATAGCATCCTTTCCACTTTTAGCCATAGCAGTCTGATAATCATATCCTTCCAGGATTCCACACAGCAAACGCAGATTTTCTGAGTTATCGTCAACAACCAGTATCAGAGGAGAATCTTCTTTTAACATTTGTTCCTCGCATTTTGGTATTTTATTATTTACAAAGATCCATACATTTCTTTAAAAGGATTCTAATTTTCTCAATATCAAACGCTTCTACAGCTCGTTCCAGTTTAATGGCCAGTGCATCAATTTCTTTTGATGCATGTTCTGTTGAGAACAGATGGAGTTCCCCGATTAGTGCACGTATACGCTGCATCTTTATAGCGCCAGAGAAATGTTCGATTTTATGTTCAAACTCATTTTTGAATACAATTTTTAAATCCGGCGCCAATGACATTTTTTCTTTTCCCTGTCGTTTTACCGTTTTCTCCTGTTTTGAAACTTTTGGAATATAACGCACAAGAACATTCATTAATGTATCAGCTTCAACAGGTTTTGGAATATATTCATTAAAAACATAGTTATCATCTTTGTTAATCTCGTCCAGGTAATTTGATGCACTCAATGCAATTATCGGTGTTTCTTTCAACTCACTGTTTTCTCTCAATTTTTTCATCGCATCGATACCGCTCATACCCGGCATTCTAATATCCATCAAAATCAATTGGGGTTTTTTCTCTATTGCCACTGCAACCGCAGACTCGCCATTCTCAACCTCCAGTACATCTAGTCCGGCATTAACCAGATGTTCTTTCAGCATTTGTCTGTTTGATTCGATATCATCCGCAACAAGAATTGTACTTCTTACAAATGAATACAACTGATTGGTATCAGAACTCGATTTTCTGACTCTTTTTCTTTCTGTCTTCATAATTTTAACATCATGCAGTTTTATTTTAAACGAAGCTCCTTTTCCGGGCTTACTCTCAACAGACAGTTCTCCATTCATTAATTCTGCCATTTTTTTACTAATTGATAAGCCTAACCCGGTACCCCCATATTTTGCAGTGTTCTGACCTGAACGCTGACGGAACGGTTCGAAAATAACCTTCTGCTCTTCTTGGGGTATTCCTATCCCGGTATCGGTAATTGTTATTTCCACTTCAGTAGTACCTGATTTTGATTCCGATAGACTTTTTGCGGCCACTTCAACAGTTATACTTCCTGAATCTGTAAATTTAACGGCATTTCCGACAATATTTAATAACACTTGCCTAAGGCGAATTTCATCGAGGTAAAATATTTCCGGAAGGTCCTGCTGGAAATCGAAAATCAATTTCAGCCCTTTTTCTTCAATTCGTTGATTAAATATCTGTTGAATCTCTTCAAATACCGGAAATAACTTCATTGGTTCATATTGTATTTTCATCATTCCGGCGTCAATTTTTGACATGTCAAGAATATCATTTATGATTCGCAGGAGGCTTTTACCAGCTGTCATAATTGAGTTAATATATTGCTTTTGTTTATTATCCTGAGCTATTGTTTCCAAAAGCTCCGAAAACCCGATAACCGCATTTAGAGGAGTCCGGATCTCATGACTCATATTGGCTATAAATTCACTTTTGCTTCGGTTTGCACGATCTGCGGCTTCTATTGCGTTTCTCAATTCGATCTGGGTTTCTCTTTCCATAGTGATATCCCAGTTCATGCCGATCATACGGATTGCGATACCTTTCTCATTTCTATATACTTTTGATAGTACTCTCACATGCTTAATTGCACCATCAGCATGAATAATTCTGAATTCACTGTTAAATTCTATAATGCCCTTTAATGCCAGATCAACTTCTACAAGTACCTTCTCTCGATCCAAAGGATGAATACTCGATCGCCACATTTCAATTGATGCATCCTTTTCATTGGCATTTTTTCCATACAACTCAAACATCTGGTCGTTCCATACCAGAATGTTATTCTCCACATCCCAGTCCCAGATACCCGTTTGCGCTGCCCTTGTTGCTAGTGTCAAACGCTCTGTAATATCTTTAAATGCTGCCTCATTCTTTTTACGCTCCGAAATATCACGCAAAAACATTACAAATTTTCCACTTCCGGATCGTAAATAATTGATACTTATCTCCAGATCAATCAATTTTCCGTTTTTACAACGATGCCGTGATTCAAATCGATCGTGTCCTCCGTTAATAAGGCGATCCATCTGAAGCTGCATCCGTTCATCGCTTTCTGATGCATCAATTTCGAAAATTGACATCGATAAAAGTTCTCTCTTACTGAATCCAGTCAACGTGCAATATGCCTGATTTACATCAATAATTTTCCCGTTAATGTCTACTAATGCAAAACAATCCATTGCCGTATTTATAATTGAGCTGTACTTATCTTCCTCCTGAAGGTGCTCCATCTCTGCTGACGCTCTCACTGCAATAATCTGGAATACTTCCTGCGCCATGGATGGTAAATACATTTCCGATTGTGACAGGAAGCAAAGAACCCCTCTTATCTGTTTATGCTTATCGTAAAGACAAACACCGGTGTACCCGCGGAAAGCATAATCCATGACCAGAATACTTTCCGGACAAATCACATCGATATTGTCGGTATAATGACAATACCCCTTTTCAATAGTAAGGCCAATAAGCTGGTCATTGTTAGCAAGACCTGTTGAAAACAATACATGTTCACTGCTTGCTACAGCGACAATACTGCCATTTCTGTTTTCATCAATTTCAATTATCAGGCACACATCACAATTCAACCAGCTGCGTAGCCAGTCACAAACCACCCCAAAAAAACCTTCACTTGGAGTTTTAACGGTAACCTGCACAAGTTCCCGCAGTGTATCTTCATCATTTTTTCTCTCGGAAATATCCCGTGCTGCACCATATATCCATTTTCCATATCTTGTCAATCGCCACTCCAGCCATCTCCAGGCACCGGACTGAGTTTTGAACCGGCAGATAAAATTAGCTGTTTCTGAATTTGTCTCCAGACTTTCGACAAATTCTTTTACGCTCTTAACATCTTCTTTATGTAAATAAGAATACAGCTCAGTCTCTACCAGATCTTTCCTCTGATACCCGAAATTCAATTCCCACTGATTATTCAATTTTTTAAAAAAACCGGATGTATCTATGACACAAAGCAGATCTAAAGCTGCAAAATAAAAACTATTTACTTCAAATTCATCTGAATCTACAGACTGAATATCGATACTGACAGACTTACTGTTTTCATTGTTATTAATTTCGATGTAATATACATCTGCCAAATCCTGTACTGTATTTAAATCATTTGCCAATTCCTTTTTTTCGAGAAAGTCGACTGCATCAATATTTTGACTAATAGCAACTCTCTTTTGTAGCAACTTCAGTTGGACAACAGTAATTATGTAGAGAATGACCATTGCGATCAAAATAAATATTAATACTATTATCGTTCCGGAAAACACCATAATTAATCCGTTTTTTTTCTCTATCTGCAATAATCTTTAAATTCAAAATATTATAATTCAGAAGATAGCCATTACTTCAGCAGTACAGGTCGATCCGTAAAGTATATCATATTTGTAGAAACATGTTAAGTTTTAAGTAATTGTTATTGTCCAAATCATTATCATTGAATTATCTTAGTCCTTTGTTAAAAATGGGATAATTGAAGAAATGTACAAACCATCCGCGCAATTCCTTGAATTATATGCACCTGTAGAAGTAACGGATCTGACTAATCCGGTGAAGATTCACCAAACATCCGACTTTTTTGGCTTATGGGAGCATCTTGAAAAAGAAGCTGGTCACCTCTGTGATGTCCCATTCTGGGCGATCGCATGGCCTGCAGCCAGAGCACTATCATCATTCATTCTTCGTCACCCCGAGATGTTCAGGAATATTACAGTCCTTGATTTTGGTTGTGGATGTGGCATTGCCGGAATAACTGCCGCAAGACAGGGAGCTGTTGTTACTCTGAACGATATTGATCCAATTGCAGCACATGTAGCATCAATTAATTGCCAGATCAATACTGTTTCCTGCACAGTTTCTGTTGAAAATCTATTGTCTGATTCTACACCTGCAGCTTTTGATATTATCCTCATCGCTGACTGTTTCTATCAGAAAACTATTTCAGATCAGATACATACGTTCCTGCTTAAGCAATTTAAAAATGGTTCAACAATTATCATCGCAGATGGGCATCGACCATTTACACCACGTCAAAATTGTAGTCTGATTGAGACGATAACCCTTCAGGTTAATTATGCCATTGAAGGAGTTACTGAGCGGAATGTTGATCTGTTACAGTTTAATGGCTGAAGAGTATATTATATAATAAAAGGAGTATGTATGATAGAAAAGCTGGTTTTTTGTGCTATAGTGCTGACTCTGGGTATTTCTAATGCAGCCGATAGGTATGAGGCCGAAAGTGCCATTGTTGATGAAAATTCGGTTCAAAAAATTGCTGATGCTAATGCTTCGGGAGGTTTTTACGTCAATATGAAAGAAGGCTCGCTCTCGTTCAAAACGAATGTGACTTCCGCAGGCTTTTATACACTTTGGGTGTATTATACACAGACTGGTGATCCGGTCCATAAAATTCAAAATCTTTCCCTGAATGGAGCCATGATTGGTCAGATTGACTTTCCATACACAACTTCATTTGTGCGTTTGAAAGCATCTGCAAAGATAAAGCTTCCAGCAGGAGAAAATACTTTAGCGATCACAAAATCATGGGGCTGGGTTAATGTCGATTATATTGAACTAACTCCATACGAAGATGTTTCACCATTTACAATAAGTAGTAACCTTGTAAGTCCTGATGCATCTGAGAATGCTAAAAAAGTCTACAATTTTTTACGGCAGAATTTTCAAAAAAAAGTGATCAGTGGTGTCATGACCAGTGATGTCATGCAAAATGATGGGAAATACACACCTGACACACTGGAAAACCAGACAGAGGTTGCCTGGATTATGAAAGCTGCTGGGAAAATACCTGCACTTCTTGGCATTGATTTTCTTCATGCAGTAGGGAAAAACTCTGAAGGTGAGTGGTATCAAGGCTATACAAAAGCTACAATATCACTGGCAGAAACTGTTTTTAAAAAGGGAGGTATTCCAGCTTACTGTTTCCATTGGAAAGATCCAAGTCATACAGTTGAAGCTTTCTACACAAAATCATCCGGTAACACCCCGTATACATCATTTAACCTAAAAAACATCTATACAGATACATCGACGTGTACGACCTATAACACCGGCAGTGATGAATATAAAGCAATTATCAGAGACCTTGATATCATAGCCGGTTATTTGAAAACGCTTGCAGACAAGGGAATTCCGATTTTGTGGCGACCTCTCCATGAAGCATCCGGGAAGTGGTTCTGGTGGGGAGAACAGGGCCCAAAAGCATGTAAAGGTCTTTACCGACTAATGTTTGATCAGTTTATTAATGTTCATCATCTTAACAACCTTATCTGGGTTTGGACCACCGATGAAGCTAATGATGCGCTGGACTGGTATCCCGGTGATGAATATGTTGATATTGTCGGACGAGACTTTTACTACTATCCCCGCGAGGCAAATCATGGCTCTTTAGTCGCTTCATTTGAAAAAGTTAAAGAGATGTTTAAAGGTAATAAAATTGTTACGTTGAGTGAAAACGGATCGATTCCTTACCCTGAGAATCTTGTCAGTGATGGAGCCGGATGGTCCTATTTCATGCCCTGGAATCTTGATTACACAATGGATGGGTGGGCACATGATAATACCGCGGCTGACTGGAAACAGATATTAAATCATTATTATGTGATTACTCTGGATAAAATGCCGGGCTGGAGTAATTATAATGTTCCAGCGAAGATGCCCGAAAGACATGCAACCAGAGGTGCAACAATCAGATATAAAAGTGGCACTATTGATGTTTTCTTACCGGATGGAAATGTGACTTCAATTGAGATTTATAATTTAAAGGGGAGTCACCTATCTACTCTTTCAAAAGGTTTGCAGAAAGAGGGAATGTATCATTTCTCATTGAACAACATTGCCAGAGGGATGTATTTTGTGAATGTAAAATATAAGTCATCTTCGAAAATCGTGTCTGAACCGATTATGATAAGGTAATTAATATTTAATCCCTACGGGATCAGGAATACTAAAACATTAATAATATATTGTTTTGTTAATTTACTTAAACACCTTATCACCTTCATAAACAAGATATTTCGACGGCCGTCCTTTTGTTCGCTTCACCTGCTCCAGTTCACTGATACGGTACATGGAAAGCAGTTTCCTTCGGAAATTAGGGGTAGTCAACTTTTTCCCCAGGATGATCTCATAAATTTCCTGAAGTTCCGTCCAGGTAAAGTGTTGATCGAGCAGGCTGAACGCTATCGGGGTATACAAAAGCTTGCCTTGAATTCTTTCTAAAAGGTCTCTAAGAATTATTGAATGGTCGAATGCAAGATGTTTTGGCAATGCGGTTAATGGGAACCAGCCAGCTGCTGTAGACATCTGCAGATCCGGTTCCGGCAGTTTAATTTTTGAGAATGGTATCAATGCATAATAAGCGATTGTAATGACTCGCATTCGTGGATCCCGAAACGGGTCCCCATAGGTTTTCAACTGTTCTAGAAAAACACCCTCCATCTCGGTCTCTTCACGCAATTTTCTCCGGGCAGCATCCTCGAGGGATTCTTTTTTCTCAATACATACAAAACCGCCTGGAATAGCCCAATCATTCAGGAAGGGTTCGATATCACGCTTTATCAATAGTACCTTTAGTTCTTTATCGATAATAGAACAAACCGCGATATCAAAGGTTACTGAGGGTTTTTCGTACATATATTTAAAATTTTACATCCATATAATTTACAACAACCACACCCTTCATCTTCATCTCTTCAATGGCATTTTTACTATCAAGCGGATTGATGTTAACCCCTCTGCACAGATCTTTTATAAGAACTACCTTATACCCGACATCAATCGCATCCATAGCGGTAAACTTTACACAGTAATCTGTAGCCAGACCACAGATGTAAACTGTATCAACATTTCTGGCTTTCAGGAAATCATCAAGTTCAGTTTTATGTTTGCGGTTGTTGTCCCAGAATCCACTGTAGCTGTCTATATCCTGATGAGAACCTTTGCGAATGAAATGATCACTATTACGTATAATTCTCCGGTCGATTTCGGCGCCCCTGCTGTTTTGAACACAATGAACTGGCCAGATTCCTCCATTTACTTTAAAACTGCAGTGGTTGGCAGGATGCCAGTCCTGAGTGAACACGACAAGATCAAATCTGTCTCTAATCGTAAGGATCGGTTCAGCAAGCTGGTCACCCTCTTTAACCGCTAATGCTCCACCCGGCATAAAATCATACTGTATATCGATAATAATAAGTGCTTTCATTTACTATTGCTCCTGCGTTTGTGTTGTTTCAATTCTCAATATTTTCTTACACATGGACACCGCTTCGAAAGGACCTGTATGTTTTCCAGCATCATCGGAAAGTTTCACTGTAGGCACCCATTGCTCCCCAACCTTGATTGCGGTCAGCTTAATTACCATATTGAGCGGTTTAACGCCCACATCATTGGTAAGATGAGTCCCGATCCCATAGGTGGCTCCGATTTTTCCATGACAGAAGTTGTTAATCTGCTCAACACGATCGACATCAAGACTATCGGAAAAAACTATTATCTTACTCATTGGATCGATACGCAGCTTTTCATAATGGTGTATAGCCATTTGGGCAAAAGTTATCGGATCCCCGCTGTCCTGACGAATCCCATCAAATAGTTTTGCATATTTCGTGCTGAAATCACTAAAAAAAACATTGGTCGTAAAAGTATCGGTGAGTGCAACTCCCAGATCACCCTGATATACATCAATCCATTTTTCCATACCGATTTTATTTGACTGAATGTACCCGTATAGCGCAGCGATTCCCATATACCACTCATGTGCCTGTGTTCCGATAGTTTTACATTTATATTTCATTGCCAGATGCGGGTTACTAGTTCCCGAAAAACTGGTGGGTGCATAGCATTTACATGCAGCAACTAACCGTTCATGATTTCCAAAAGAGAATCTTCGACGTGTACCAAAATCAGAAAACCTTGCCTCCATACGCTCAAGGCGTTCAATTTTGATTCTGTTAATCTTATCGAGTTCATCGATCGGCAATGTCTGTTGATCTGTTAATTTAAAATACAACTCACTGATAATTGCCATAAGTGGGACCTCCCAGAGAATCGTACGATACCAGTACCCTTCAATAGTAAGTGTAATGAGGTTGCCGTACTGGTCAATGTGTACTTCATTGGGATCAAACTGATACCCATTCAAATAATCGAGATATGGCAGTTTCAGGTAATAGCACGTTTCACGCAGGAATTGCATTTCATCAGTGGTGATTTTAAGATCACACATCGCAGTAATCTCCTGTTTGAGAAGATCTGCAAAGTGATCAGGAAAATCACGTTTTGTGCGAAAAATCAGTTCATACCTTGCAATTTCAGAGGGAAACTGAGCGATAACCGCTTGTTGCATAGTTAGTTTGTAGAGATCTGTATCAAGCATCGACATAATAATCATATGTAAGCCCTTAAAAATGTTTTTATCTTTTTGATAATAGGATACCACTAACCAGCTGTTAAAGTAAGTTTTTTTTATCATTTTAATAAAAAAAAGATCTATTATGGTTTCTTTACAGAGATTCAAAAACTTTTAAACAGCCATGCTTTGGTGGGTCTTAACGTACTATTGAAAAAGCCACAATGCACCGAAGGTCTCGCCCGATTACATACCAGGAGTATTTGGACCTCCATTGTAATGCACGCAGTCTGGAATGCGGCCGTTTTTATCAATATAACACGGATTGCATTTCCAGCTTAACAGTCGAAACCAATGAGAATTATCTTCAATGTTTAAAAGCCATGTAATATCTACTGTAAGATTTTCACTACACGACCTACTAATCCACTTGTAAGGCGGACCTTTATACCGTGAGGGTGGCTTGATGAATTTGTCAAAACATCCTTAACAATTCCTTCAGTTGTTTTTCCTGTCCGCTGATCTTCTTTTAAAACAATTAACACTTTTTTGCCGGCTTGAATATTTGATCTTGTGGTCCCATCCATAAGTTTCTCCCTTTCACTTAATTCTTCTGATATAATATAATTCAGATGTTATAAATAAGGGTGAGCCACGTGATGGATATTAAGACAATTAGGCTAATCTTAGCAGGCTTATGGTCAATTAAAAGAGATGATATGATCTGCAGCGCTATGAGTTCTTTATTTAAATAGTGCATTTGCAGCCCAGCCATTTAGTAAGAGCACAAGTAATATATCTTTCGTTGGCTCTTCCCATCGGATATCTGGTTACGATGAGTATGTATAATTTGAAAGGAATGGAAATTCGAAATCTTGCAAAGGAATATCTTAATTCTGGAAAGTATACAATCGAGTGGGACCGACGTAATAACTAAGGATCTTACGTCCCTGCAGGAAGCTTTATTATTAAAATGTGTTTTAATGGTCAAATTATAACTGATCATTTATCATTAATTTAATTACCACGAATAAATGAGCGCATTAAAAAGTATCTTCTACAAATATTTCTTAAGAATCTGGTTCAATCTTTTACAATTCTTACAACGAACCCTTTGGTTTTCTGCACGTTATGCAGGATTATCGCCTGATTCTCATAGGTGAGAAACTCCGAGAACACCAGGTCTGCATACGTTGGAGTTGACGACCACCAGTGACTCATGAGCCCCCGGTTTCCAAAAATACCATTCGAATACCTTGACCCACCCGGCAATGCTGAGAAGCCACTTTTATTGTTTAATGAGCGATCATTTCCGATTGTACCGGCTGTAGCACTGTATTTCCAGTCATTTTGTGAAGCTATTGACTTTGCAATTTTGTTATCATTTAAGGTGCTGTCCCAGTTGTAACCATTGGCAATAAGATAGTCTCTTAGTTTGTTCCAGTCATTCTGTGATGGAACGTGCCATCCTTTGGGAACAAGTTTTCCTGTGTTTACTGCATACCAGTTATAGAAGAGGCCATACTTTCTTATAGTATCTGCATTTTCGCTGTTAAAGTAACTACAATAAGCACCGAAAGTGCAGTTACTCCAGGCTGTATCACCCGTAACAAGTGGTATTGCAGTACCATCATTATATTTTGTCGTCCGAAGGTCTTCAACAGTCCATAATTGACTCCCGATTCGAATCGTGTGATATTCGTTTCCCTCTACATCAGTGATTATAACCGGGTCACTTTCATCTTCGTCTGGATTACTGCTATTTACCTTTTCACTTTTACAACTAAAATTTAGCATCGAAGTAGCAATACATATAAGCAGATATGCGGTAACATTGTTCATTGCCAGTCCCCATTTGATGTATTTACCATTGGAATTAACTTTTCTTTTTAAAAATCTTTACATATACACTTTTTGCCTGAAAATATTAAGGAAATCCTTATTTATGACTGTTGCAAAAATGGCGCCAAAATCGATAGTTACCTGCAACAACAGTTTATGGGTCATATTCATTTAAGGATTGATATATCGTTCTTCGGTGTGGAATAAGTTTTGATAAATATCAGGGTTGTGATATATATAAAGTATTGAATGAAAGCAGGTGCTATGAACAGAAATGAACTTGAGAAGGATCCGAAGAAACCATCATTATCAAAAACAATTGTATTTGGACTGTTCATTAAAAGTTTTCTAATAATTATTATACTTCTAACAATTTTCATGACAGGAGTTTTTACGGGTAAAAACAAGGTAGTCCCTTTTGTTAATACACGGAGTGAATACATGATAGGTATGTACAGCGGCAATTCTCCTTTTTCACTACACCCTCTAACACATATTAATCCTGTCATTACAGCGGGTATGGTTACAGATATAGATGCAGGTTTTGTTGCAGATCCTTTTATGATAAATAACCAGGGACGGTGGTATCTTTTTTTTGAAATCATGAAAGAACCACAGCATAAAGGTGTTATCGGACTGGCAACCAGCACTGATTGTCATGAATGGAAATATGACAGAGTTGTTCTTGAAGAACCATTCCATCTCTCGTACCCCATGATTTTCCAGTATAACGGAGAGATTCTCATGATACCGGAAAGCCATGCAAATTATGAAATCAGTATTTACAAAGCAGACACCTTTCCTTATGGCTGGAAAAAATATTGCACTTTAATAGAGGGGAATTTTTCTGATCCAACTGTTGTATATCACGATAAACACTGGTATTTATTTACTGTAGATCGAGATGATATCCTTCATCTTTTCTGGGCAGATGACGTTTTTGGTCCATGGCAGGTCCATCCACGAAGTCCAATTGTCAAATTCGACCTTGAAAATGCGCGTCCATGCGGAAGGATTATTACCCTGGGCGATTCAATAATCCGGTTTACTCAAAATTGTAAACCGGGGTATGGGTGGGACATACGGGCTTTTATAATATCTGAGATTTCTCCCGAAAATTACACAGAAAAACCATACAGCAATAATCCATTACTTAAAGGAACAGGGATTATTACTGATTGGAATGGTATCAGAATGCATCAGATTGATCTTCACAAGACAGGAGCAAACAATTGGATTGCTGTTACTGATGGAGTTGGTAAATGGTCTGAATTTGGTGTAGGATTGTTTGGTGAAAAAACAACTTTGTCTATAGGACCGAAATTTTCTATAATAACACCGTACCGAAAGTAGCTGTCTCTACAAAACGGCCTTTAAGAAACTATCACTCTGGTGTTGACCTGCGCATTGATGGTATCATTGTTTTCAAAATATCATAGAATTCCCGAAGAGGACTTGAACCCCGGTATAGCACCACAAGAAGAACTGTATATATTGCTGTAAATGCTGTAAATGAAATTGATAATTTCAACAACAGAGTATCAAGAGATAACATCTTCGAAATATACCAGTTTACAACTCCTGCTCCAGCTGCTGCTGCATAATATCTCCATGTTCCCGAAACCAGAAATCCTATGCTCAGATTTACCGGCTTTCCGGCGTACAGAATCGCAGGAATTGCAAGTAAATAAAGACTGAAGGTGTAACCGACTGCAACACCGGTTGCTCCAAAAATAATTCCGATTAGAAAAGAGATCACTGTAACAATAGTTCCAAAAATACCCCATCGTAACCACCGATCAGTTCGTCCGAGAGCCACATGAAGCCAGCTGGTTGTACCATAAATTATCTGAATGCCTGCACTCAGCCCGAAAATGTTGAAAAATTCTGTTGCCGATTCCCATTGTGGTCCAAGCAGGAGCATGATAAGGTCATGTCCGTTTGCTGCAAGACAGGTGCTGAGTGGCATGCCAATAAAAGAAACAGCTGTGAGCGCTTTCATATAATACTTTTTGAAACGTTCAGGATCATTTCTCAATTTGGTTAGAGTCGTGACTGCAACACCATGCAGCGGAATACACAATTGATTAATTGGTACAATAAACAGGTAATACGCCCTGGAATATAATCCAAGTGTTCCAGCACCGGTTCTCCATCCGACCAGTGCCTTATCAAGATTGCGCGCGAAATAATTCAAAGTAAAAAAACCCAGAGTATTTGCACCGAAGGCAATCAACCCTTTGACTTGAGCATCACGGATGGGGAGTCCGGGACGCCAGCCACAGAAGATCCAGGCTCCGATTCCAATCATAAGTGAATGAATCAACGGCCTCGCTACCAGTGCCCAGTAACCCGCACCATTCAGAGCAATAAGAATGGTAAACAAAGTGCTTCCGATGGCTGCGCAAATTTCAATTATTGCAATATGGCTGAAAAACATACCCCTTCGCAGGAGTGCGGTATGTTGAGTTGTCAATCCTGCAAAAACGAAACTCGTTGACGATATAACAGTTATCATTGTTAAACGAGATTCATGATAGAAATGAGAAATTATCGGGGCACATGCTGATACACATACAGCGACCAGTATGCTGAAACCAAAATTGATCCAGAATAATGTACTTACCTGGTTGTGGTTGATATGTTCACTCTGAATCGTCGCTTCGGTGAGGCCCAGATCTTTGAAAATCAGAAAAAAGCCCGTAACCGTGGTAACCATCGCAACAATGCCAAAATCCTCAGGGGAAAGTATCCGTGCCAGCAGAACCGTTCCACCAAGTTGTAAAATAAAATCAGTTGTTCGGGCAACTAATGAAGCACCTCCACCACGTACGGCTCTTTTTTTAAGATCTGATTTTAAATGGTCTGTCGAGAAATAATCGGTTTTTTTTTTTGAATTTCGCTGTAGCTTTCGATCTGCTATCGGGTCTGCAACTTTCATACTTCTCCATCTGTGGTTAGAAGAAGCTGAATTGCAAATTACTGTCCAAGTTTGTTGCTCATTTAAACCTGATCAACCGGTCATCTTCCCGCTGATTCATGAAGCATAGTTTTATCCAGCTGGCACTACGCACCGATTTATCAATTCTGAATTCATCAAGATTCCCGAAAAAATAACGGGCAGAGCCATTTGGCACATTTGATGAATCATAGCGACATCTCCCAACTTCATCATTGGCATACCCGCTGATTGTTTTAACACAACCATGGACCGAGTTTTCAAGAACGCCATTCACATAGAGAAAATTACCCTGCTCTCCCCAGGACCATGCTGCATGATACCAGGTGCCGGCACTGAATACATTTGTTTTGCTGTCAAGATAGCAGCCGCCGGTCCCATTTTCTTGTTTGGAAAGAAGATTCCCTGCAGCTCCTGTCGGGCGAACTGTTGTAACATTTGAATCTGTATAGAAATCTTTCCCTCTAAGACTGAGTATGAAATTAATACTGTCATAGCTCGTTTTCCCCCAGATTCCCTGAGAATAACTTATAGATGTATCGGTGGTCACTCCGGGGTTGAACCAGAATGAGATAGTACCACGGGGTCGATCGGGAAGATCACCCAGGGAGATATAGCTTGTCCCGTTGAAATTCCGGGAGTTTCCGATAATCCCATTGCTGGCATCTTTTGTATTGCTATCAATACCATTATAATTATTAGCCGTAGCATCAAAAAGATTTCCGGCAAAATGGTAACCAGCGAAAAAGCCGTTTGATGTATCAAATACATTTTTCCCATTTGCAGCTGGTATTGCAACGGGATTACCATAATACATGACAATTGACTGTGCTCTATTTCCATAAACGGTATCTATCAAGACCCAGATCGCTGCTTTAGCAAGAGAACTGTCCCATTGTTCTACTTCAAATGGAAGGGGCTTTCCCGAAAGTTTAGAAAATCTGCAATCAACACCATTGTCACGCGACAAGCTGAAATCATGATTATTTTTTGTGAGTCGTAGCAAAACTGGTACAGAGTACACATCAGTTTGAACATCTGCTCCCGATGATGTTGTATTGAGTTCAATTTCGGTCCGGTATTTCCATCCCGCAAAAGGAATCGTAACAGACTGCGCTGAAATGGCTTTTACACTGTCCAGCTCGACTGACTCTGCCGGCTGGTTTTCTGCCACAATTTTCAGGTGGAAAACACCTTCGGGAATTTTTTCGATCACAAAGGATCCGTCATTTTCCACAGGGATGATTCGGGACGAGCCATAGATAAGTATATAGCGGCTTTCGGATGTATCTTTTACCACGCCTGCATTACCTTCAATAATTGCATAAGGCTGCAGCGTATCTTTGAGGATGATTGTCTGCGAATCTGATTCCCAGACTGATATATTCATCAATACAGCACTGGAATTTTCATCGTTAACTTCGATCGTATACTTGCCTTCATCGATTTCAGTTATCACGAATGCCCCGGAGTCATCGGTAAAAAACTCCTTGATTCTTAACGAATCGGGGGTGGAAGCAGAAGATACTTCCGGGAGATAGTCTGCGGCAGCAATAGTCACCCTGACGCCTGCTGCCCGCAGACCATCATGATTATATATAACTGCCGCAACTCTGGCATTTCCTGTATCAGTGGTACCACCGGCATTCGGGTGTTCAGAACAATTCAGAAGCAGCAGGCTAAAAACGATCAAAATCTGAAACAGGAGAGTCTTTTCAGACACCTTCATGGTGTATCCTCATCAAGAAATGCGGCATCAGATGAAATCTCTTCACTGACAGGAAACAGGGAAAGGGTAATCTGATAAATCCGTTCACTATGTGTGTCATGATTCACGATGTTTTTAACCCGATCCTTGAATGCCTCAATTTCAGTCGCCAGTATTGCGTAAGTCTGGTGTGAAATACCCATAGTTATACCAGATATATGCCGCTTATCCTTCGCTATAGTATCCAGCGCTGTTTTGGAGTGATCGATCATTTTCCTGGTAAATGATCGCACTGCAATTGATGTAATCGACTCATCTGCAATAACTGCTGCAGCGGTTTGTTTATATGTACCATTTTTCAGCTTCTCAATAAGCTTCAAACGAAGTAAAAGCTCGATTGCGGCTTTAGCTTCGGCTGGTTGAATCGATGGTTTGCATGCAGCGGCAATTGCCTGGTAATCATCTTTGAAATCCTTTGCACAAATCATCTCCCGGATAACCGGAGTATACCAGCTAACAAAGTAATCAAATTGATCAGCATTGAGAACAGATTCCTTTACCCCCGGCGCCATCGACCTCAAAGCTAAATAGTACTGTTGCTTCTCACTTAAAGTCTTGGCCTGGTTAAACAGCACCAGATTTTGAAAATATAGCTTTTCTTTAGCCTTTAATCCAAGCGCTTTGCTGAATCGTTCACACATCTGACTGGTAAGGTTCCGTTTGCCTTCAATGACACTTTTCAGAAATGAGGGGGAGTTGATACCAATTTTCTGAGCGAAATAGCGATAAGAAAAGAAATGTGAAGTTTCTTTTTTGTTCTGATAATAATCGGAAAGGAATTTTCTATAATCTATATATTCAAATATCGGTTGCATGATACACTAATATAGGCAATAAAAAGTCTACCGGTGAAAGAAACTATGTAAAAGTATCATTTTTTTTGTACACAGAGTATGTACTTGCGATTAACCTCTCTTTCATACACCCTCGATGAAAATGTATCGATAAAATTGATGGAAAGCATTCGGAAATCTCCCACCTCATTCAACCAGAGGCAGGAGATTTTGTGTGGCTGTTTTTCATTAGATCCTTA
Source organism: Chitinispirillaceae bacterium (assembly GCA_050301235.1). Lineage (GTDB taxonomy): Bacteria > Fibrobacterota > Chitinivibrionia > Chitinivibrionales > Chitinispirillaceae > JAFGIN01. The sequence goes on from JBNKZD010000258.1 coordinate 83,118, forward strand.
AATAGATCGAGGGCGCTGTTACTACCATTACAGATCACCTCTCAGTGTTGTAGTGGTCCAGTCGAAATACTGCGGAGCATTGGGTTTGGAACCCAGATCGGTCTTGAAATCACCTGCTTTAACAGAAGTTTTTCCCAAAAGGAATCTGTCAATTACGGCGTTGAGTGATGGCGTAAAGTGTGACTGCAGTGTACTCATTACTTCCGCAACTGATGGAGCAACTTTGAATTCCCCATCTGCGGCGGTGACTAATAATATGCATGAAAATTTTATCAGATGTTCGGTATCACATCGTAATCCCCCCAAAAAAGCACTTCTATATCTGCTTATAATAAGAAAGTAGAAGATAAGGTTCCTGTTAAATTGTAGTTTGTCATAAAATTTCGTACACGTAATGTACACAGTTTGTAGACGGAAACAGGAGGGGCATTATATTAAAAACTGTCTTTATTTTTTATGAACTTATATTATGCAGATAGAATATAAAGGTTTTAAATATCCGGGGGGAAATGTTGTTTTTAAAGAAAGTATTGTTAATTTCGTTACTGGCAGCCTTACCTGCAACTCAAATTTCGGCTGAACCAGACCCTGATTTTCATATCTACTTATTGTTTGGACAGTCCAATATGGCAGGTGGTGCTGCCGGTCAGTATGATGGTGAAGGAACCAAAGGTGTTGATGATTATTGTGATACCAACCCAAGAGTGCAGGTACTTGCATGGGGTGATTGTAACCGGACCCCCTATCCTTGTCCAAACAGATTGCTGAAAAGAACATTTGATCAATGGTATACAGCATTTCCACCCTATCATAATTGTCATGAAGGAATCGGTCCGGCAGATGGGTTCGGAAGAACTTTGCTTGATTCCATACGGCCTGATATAAAAATCGGTTTTGTTCCCTGTGCCTTATCCGGACAGAAGCTGGAAGTGTTCATGAAAGGGAGAAATGCTCCGATCGATGCGCATACTCAACCAACCAATGGATCAAAAAAAATAACCAGCGGTGGCTATGAGTGGATGGTAAAGCGATGCAAGATTGCTCAGGAAAAGGGTGTGCTCAAAGGGATACTTTTTCATCAGGGGGAAGCTGATAACGGAAGATCCGGCTGGCCTGCTGATGTCAAAAGTATTGTTAATAATCTTAAAAAAGATCTTGGATTATGGGACAGTATCCCTTTCATCGCCGGTGAACTGCGCTATGATGGGTGCTGTGCCGGTCATAACACGTTAGTAAATAAGCTGCCGGGAATGATACCTAATTGTGCAGTAGCTTCTGCCAATGGCATTGAACGTCGGCTTTCGCGGCCTGACGGACAGGTTGACGTGTACCATTTCAGCACCAAAGGAGCAAAAGAGTTTGGGAGAAGATACGCGATAGAATTTCTGAAACTCGCAAAAAACTCATGGATACCAAGAATCGGTTCGGTAAAAACAGTTTCTCCGCAGACTGTTACTCGTCAGAAAATCCTCACTTCGACTGAGGGCTTTGTAAGTATCTATTCATTAAATGGGCACACAATAACTACCTTCATTAATGCTACCCCGGAAAATGCGATGCGCTCTATTAAAGCAAAGGGTGTGTATATCGTTTCCAGAAAACTCGAAAATGGTGAAACGGTGTCGATTCCTTTTGTGAAAAATTGAGTAATTTTGGTTATCTTATGGATGGGTTATTCTTGTTGAATATATGTGGACCCCGGAAATTATTGCAAAACAAAATACAATCATCAGACAAAGAGGACTGAAAGCCAATATACATGCTCAGCAGCCAGTGGTTCAGACATTACGCAATCAGATCAGAATAAAGGGAATCTTGTCGGAAATTGCGTTGCTGTTACTGCGAATATTCGCATCCTGTAGGCACCTTCAAAATTCCCCTCCTTAGAGGGGTAAGGGGTGGGCTCTTCTCCGCGCAACTGCATTCACCCGCAGAAGCTCAATAGCATAAAAATATATTTCAAAACATGTATTGTAGCATTTAGCTCGTATCTGATTTTTGCAGGAAGATAAAAAAGTAAATGTCACAGCGAGGAAGGTGCAGCTCCCCGATCAAACCGGATCCAGAAACTCTATAACCTTCCGATTAAAGAGTTCAGCTTGAGAAAAAGTCAGGTCGTGTCCGGCATCAGGTAGTACCTCAGCTTTAATATGGGGTGATTCTTTAACAAACTTTGCAATTGCTTTTTTAGCTGAATATATCTTCTCATGTTCACCGACAAGAAAAAGGGTTGGTACCTTGATACTTTGCCACTGTTTTTTTGTTAGTATTGTAGGAAAGGCCGGCATTCGAAGTTTGAAACAGCGGAAGTTCATCTGCATCTCTACTATCAAGTCATCTACAGTCGTCCAGTCGCTTTCATTTTTTTTCATGAATTCTTTAAATACCCACAGCATCATTATCCGAATAAAATACGGGTGAATCGGACAAGGTAAACTATGTATAAAATAATCCATTGATAACGGTAGAATGGTTGCAGCCGGAGCTATTAGGATGACTTTGTCAAGCCGATCCTGACTGTAAAGAGCATATTGGCTGGCCACCCAACCTCCATAAGAGATACCCATAAGGCTGATATTCGTGTGAAGGTTCAACGCGGTTAACAATTCATCCAGCCACCCCTTGTAATCTTCAGGCCGGGTAAGTGGCCTGCAATTGATGCTTCTTCCAAAATCGTTAATACTATCAATTGCAAAGGTTCTGAATTTCGAAGACAAATCTTTTATGTTGGAGTACCAGCAAAGTGAACTACATCCTCCCCCGGGAAGTAAAACCAGCGGTTTGCCATCTGTGGGGCCGCTAACCCGTAAAAATTTCTGACCGTAAGAGGTTTCAACTGTTCTTGATTCAGAAGCAACAGTCCACCGTTTCTTTTCCAGGTTATCATAAAATGTGAGGTATTCTTCTTTATGTTTTGATGATTTAAATGGATGATAAGAGGTTAGTTTCATTTTCTGGTGTCCTTTTGCTGAGTGGTTGAATGAACAGGTTTTAACCATAAAAAAACGCCTTGAATAATCATGTAATTACAAAGTAGATCGAGATATTTTTGAAGCAGTATCAGACGAATCGCCTATGAGATTGTTGCCAATTTATATAGCACATTAACGATACAGAAATATTTTTTCGTTAAATCCAGGGTAGATCAGCGATAACTACTAGACAAATAACGAAATACGCCATTTTAACCGTTTTTAATTAATGGCATATCAATGACTTACATGGATTTTTAATTTGAAATTCATCCAAATTATACGATAAAGGATTGGCTTGTATTTTATTGTTGTCGCAAACGCTTTAATATGTTGCCAAAATATGTAATATAGTATTGCAAAATCACAAAATATTCCTTATATTCTCTGTTATTGTGCATAGATTTCCAGCTAAAATGGTATCATCTTTAATGATTCATTTTTTTAAGAAGAGCTCAATGGTAACTGCATCTGTGTTGTGCATCTTGTGTATCTGATACCACTGTGGCTCAAATTGTTAAAACATAGGGAGGTTTTTATGATTCGAACATTTATTCACAATGTCTTGTTGCTTGGTATAGTCTCAGTTGCAACTCCAGTTTTTTCTCAAGCAGTTTTTGAGATCAACCCGGATTCTGCTAAACGATATATCAACCCTGCAATTTATGGTGTAAATACAGTCCCCCTCTCCAGTGATAATGTGAACTCATTTCTTTCGGCAGCCAATCTCAAAGCGGAACGTATTGGAGGAAACAGATTAACTGCCTACAACTGGGAGAACAATTACTCAAATGCCGGAAGCGACTGGATCCACAATAGTGATGACCATCTGCTTAATAATCCTGTCAAAACTGCTGCTGGTCCGGGTGGAACAATGATCACGTTTATGGATCGATGCAGAAACTTAAATGAGTATGCAACAATTCAGCTCCCCATGGCTGGGTATGTTGTTGCGGATAATGGCGGTTCTGTGACTGAAGCTCAGGTTGCTCCTTCAGTTCGATGGAAAAAAGTGATTTTTCAGAAGGGAAGCGCTTTCGCCATGTCACCTTCAACCTCCGATGACTATGTCTATGTTGATGAATTCATAAATTTCATGGTTCAGAAGTATGGCAAGGCAAGTGAGGGCGGTGTGAAGAGTTATTGCCTCGATAACGAGCCCGGACTGTTTACATATACACATCCGCGAATTGTTCCAAAACCTTTAGTAATTGACACACTTATCGCCCGGTCTGTCGCGCTCGCAAAAGCAGTTAAATCTGTTGACCCATCAGCAGAGGTTCTTGGGTATGAAGCATTCGGCTGGATGGAGTACCTGACTTTTGATCAATCAAGCGGATGGGACGCTTACAAAACCAAATATGACTGGGCGATCAGTGCCTATCTGGGTGAAATGAAGAAAAAGTCCGATGAAGCCGGAAAACGACTCCTTGACGTACTAACTGTGCACTGGTATCCTGAAGCGACAGGTGATAAACGCATTTGTCAGGATACAGCCGGAACTGAAGCGACGATCCAGGCACGCTTGCAGGCACCACGTTCTTTGTGGGATTCTACCTATGTTGAAACCAGCTGGATTACAAGCGGCAGTGGCAACAAACCGGTAAACCTGCTCCCTCGCCTTCAGAAATCAATTGATACAACCTATCCCGGAACCAAACTGGGAATCACTGAGTATAATTATGGTGGATATGCCCATATCTCCGGTGGTCTGGCACTTGTTGATGTACTTGGTGTGTTTGGAAATAAAGGATTGTATGTTGCAAATTTCCATGAATCGGTAAAGGGGTTTCTGGCACCTGCTTTTATGATGTATCAAAATTTTGATGGAAAATTCAGTACCTATGGTGATACAAGTGTTGCAGCGGTTTCTCCAAGTAACGCCGATTACTCTGTGTTCGCGTCTGTTGATTCAAAAAGCAGCAAACTGCTTCACATAATGCTGATCAATAAAAAGAGTACAGAGTCAGCAGTAACTTTCAAAATCAATGGATCAAAACAGTATAAGTCGGGTATTGTTTACGCACTTACCAAAGACAGCACTAAAATTGCACGTATGAAGGATGTTGATCCGATCAGTGGTAACAATGTCAATTACACTGTTCCTGGTTTAGCAGTGCTTCATATGGTTTTGTCAACTGACGAAACCGTTGACCTTCTGACAAAAACAATATATACATTAAAAGCGACAACACTGGGTAACGGTAAAATCCGTCAGAGTGCTAATGGCAGCCGTTTCACTGAAGGCACGCAGGTTACACTGACAGCGGTTCCCGACAGTGGATGGACCTTTGATGGATGGGTTGGAACAGATTCCTCCAAGAAAACCTCGTTAACAATAACTATGAATAAAAATGTAACAGTTCAGGCGCAATTCAGCAGCAGTGCAGAACTTATACCGAATGGTGACTTTTCCAATGGGACAGCAAGCTGGAGTCTGAATACCTGGAGCGCAGATGGATCATCAAAGGGTGCTGCTTCAGTTGCTAATGGTGTACTGACCTATGTAATCGAAAATGGTGGACCGGAAACCTGGAATATCCAGATTTACCAGAATACAGTTCCCTATGTTAAAGGTAAGCAATATGTATTAACATTTGATGCCTGGGCTCTTTCTGAACACAAACTTAATGTATATGCAGCTAAGGGCGCTCTTGACAAAAAAATCACACTCGGAACCTCAAAACCCTCAACTCCATACAGTTATACTTTTACAGCGGACAGTACCGATGCAGCCGGAAGGCTCTCATTTGACATGGGTGGTGAAGGTGCTACTTCAGCAGGTACTGTGTATCTTGATAACATCTCTTTAAAAGTACTAAGTGGTGTAAGCCCGATCACAAAGATACCAGTGACTTTCAAAACAGCGGGAACAGAATTTGTTATACATGCAGGTAATGGCGCTTCCGCAATTCTTACATCTCAATGTGCAAAGGGACCTGTAACACTTACATTGTGCGACCTTTCAGGAAAGACAGTGGCAACACTCTATAAAGGTGAGGTCAATGGACAGAGAATGGTTGTTAATGTAGGTAACAGGTCTTCCGCAGCCAATAAACCTTTCACATCGGGAATGTATATCGTTCGTTTACATGCACAGAACATCTCAACTTGCAGTAAAATGATGATTA
>JBNKZD010000259.1:0-30935 GCA_050301235.1 Chitinispirillaceae bacterium
TTGCCATCGGTACCTCCAAGCAGGTATTTTTATGGTGGAACCCTTTTCGGTGATAATACCCATGGCTAGAACATTGTTTGCTGTGGCAAAATGGGCATTCAACATCAGACATTTTAAACTTAAGTTGTAATGGACAAAAGATTATATTCATAACGGCGGGTGCGATGTCCCTTTCCTCAATGATTTGTTTTTTGGGACCGAGGAAAATAAAACAGACTATCACCCGCCACTATTTATTTTTTAACTCAGGAAGAGAATTTTGCGTGGGATTTCAGGAGCTATGTTCCGGAATTCTGTGTGAGACCTAACACCAGGTATGCCAAATGCCTGCCGCAGGCGCAATGCTGGCACTTCGGCTCTACCGAGCCCCGTTGTACCGGTATTTGTGTAAAATTTTATAGTCAATTTTATGATCAAAAAAATATATAATTTATCAATACGAGCAATGACATTTATAGGTGTAATATGCTTAAGACGTTATTGCAATATAAATAACATTAACAATCCGGATATTGAAGCATTTTGCAATCAAATGGAATTAGATGGAATTTACTATACTTGGAGTACTAATCCTAAACATCAACTTATGGAGTGAATGCTTTGAAAAAAAATTATAACATAATATTCTTCTTCTCAATACTATTATTATCATGCAAAAATCCTACAGATAGCAATATGATAAATTCGCTGACCGGCTTATGGATTCTTGTAAAAAATACTAAAAATGATAGCCAGGCAAGTTCTGGAAAACTTGATACTATTAAATTAGGTCTATTATCAGAGGTTAAAAACAAATCATGTAAAGAGCAATCTCGAGACACTTCATTTTATATTCCGTCATCACTAGATTCTGCATACCTTCCGATGTTTATTGTCTTTAGTGTAGATACTATAATCACTTTTTTGTTTCCCTACAGCCCTTCGGAAGGAACGTTATATTCTGGATGTTTTTCAACTGATTCTGGTTACTATTTCGTAACTAACAATAATCTTCGTATTCTTAAAAATACACATGAATTTTCAATTGAAACAGGAAACCCTTTACCCTCGAATATTGTGATCACTGATACTTTGGATTATAATATTCAAGTTTCAGGTGATTCTTTGATCCTTACCTCTATACTGAAAGGTAGTAACTTATTACCTGCAAGTTTATGGTATGTTAAATATTCCGGGCCAATACCACCGACTAATTGATAAAATTTTTCCGACAGTGATTCGCGATATCAGCCTGGATACGACAGGTATTACAGTATTACCTTGGATTGAGCCATTTCAATACGAAATATGGCAAAGCAATAGGCCATTTGGGAAATGTTTATGGCTTCAATGGTTTTGTAATTAATTTCTTAGAAAAACACTTATAATCGGCGCCAATTCAAACAGATATTTGAATATTACTCGTTGCCATGGCTAAAAGTAGTCTGGCAATTGTGGACAGGTCAGGGTACCGGAGCGACCCTGTCTCCCGCGCTGACGCGGTCATACTAAGAACGAATTGTTGCTAGAAAGACAGATAAAAACTATTGATTGATTAATTTTAGAGGGGTATGATTTAGTTGAACTATTTGAATATAATATAAAAAGAATTTCCATTTTTTTAGTCTATTAACCAAATAAAGCAGGTGTCGTATGATAGAGTTTATAGCTCATTTATTGACCACTCTAGTCGCACTGGAGCATTTGTACATTTTATGGATTGAAATGTTTGCATGGGAAACTATAGGCAAGAAAACTTTTAAGACAATCCCCAAAGACTTGTTTGCTCAAACAAAAGGTTTAGCTGCAAATCAGGGACTTTATAATGGATTCTTATCTGCAGGATTACTTTGGTCTTTCCTGATTTCAGATACATATTGGGCAACTAATATTCGAATATTCTTTTTAATGTGTGTTGTGGTTGCAGGAGTATTTGGAGCAATAACAGCGTCAAAAAAAATATTTATCACCCAATCATTACCAGCAATCATAGCATTGATATTTGTTTTATTGGTGTCTAAGTCAAAATAATTTAACTGATAATATGAGGGCGTATATTGTATTTGGAATGAAAAAAGAACGAACCGCCAACAATATTGCCAATAGGGGGCGTAGCTGAATCTAGAAATGGTTTGCGCCCGCAGAGATTTTGCTGGGAAATTATAATGTGTTAAAAAGTTAATAAAGGTCAAATTAATTTGGAAAATAAAATTGTTCAGAACAAGTGTTTAAATGTGAACAAAAGCAAATCGAGTCTTCGAGAGCGGGCAAACGTAATTAAGCCACATATCTGCAAGTACTTGATAGCAGTTATCGAAGATCCATTTGATATCAGAAATGTTGGTACGGTTATCCGGAATGTTAACGCTCTTGGTGTTGAAAAGGCTTACATTGTTGATACAAGAAATGCCCTGCCTGATAATTGGCAGGAAATGCGGGAAAGAAAATCCTTAAATGAGACCTCAGTCTCGGCAATCAAGTGGAGCTTCGTGAAACGATTTAATAGTACTGAGGAGTGCTTGAAACATCTCGAGAAAAATCGATATAAGTCGATCGCTACATCTCCACACATTAAGGGAAAAGATAACTTTATTCTTCATGAAGCCGATTATACTTGCCCCAGGTTGGCAGTTTGGTTCGGAAATGAGAAACGAGGAGTAAGTGATCTTGTATTAGAAAAGAGTGATTTTTGTGTTTCAATTCCAATGTTCGGGATAATTGAAAGTCTCAATTTAGGGACTTCAACCGGAATTGTCCTCTATGAGATCACAAAGCAAAGGCGAGAATATCAAAAGAAATACAAAAGGGCAAACAGGAAGCGGCATGGAAAACTAACCCAATATAGTAAATAGCCGTTACTACACTGAAACTGCCATAATTGCTTGCTAAGGATATTGACATTTATGGAACAAAAAATATTAAAACTAAAAGAAGATGATATAAAACGAATCGAATCACAACGAAAATGGGTACGAGGACATTTTACTCCAGAATCAGAACATAAATATGAAATTTTGGATGAAAAGTTGAGATTATTAAATACCATTATTGAATCAAACTGGATTTCAAAAGATGAAACTGTAAAGTTGCAATGCTTAGGAATAACTCTTGGTGATTGTTTTATACAAAAAATGAATTTAAAGTGGATTATGGTTGAAGATAAATATGGAATTGATCCAGCTTTAAATTTAGAAGATACATCAATAATAATTTTTCCATTAACAATGATCTCAAAAAGAATAGAAAAAAATATAGAAGTCGATGTTTACGAATTGTTTAATGAAACTTGCAAAAAAATAGAAGAGTTAAAAAATGAAGGTTGTTAAATAAGGCGCGAATGCAGCTGACAACCAGTAGCTGGCTCCGCATGAAAGACATTAAATATGTTTGGAAACATTAAAGTGAACAGGAACAGGATGAAATAGTAAGACATGTAGCTGGTGCTACCTGTTCATAAGAATCCCTTTGATAATCAGACATATATGAGAAATGACGATAAAACTTCCATACCCAGACTATCCCGGCTGATAGAGGAGATCGTTGACACCGAACTGCGGTTGGAACAGCGGGGGCTGCGTTTCGCTGTGGATGAGTTGAAAGTGCGTGGAAGATTGCCGGGGAGGGTTAACATTTGGGCGACGCTACACTTCCTCTCAAAGGGATCACCATTCTGCTGTGAGGATCCGAACCATCATCTTTGGCTCTTTCAGGAGGAGTTGAAGATGATTGCTCAGCTCGTTGCGCAGAGATTGCACATTCAGCAGGAGATCGATCTGAGAATTGTCAAGTTTTACACTCTTGCTCATGAAGGTGTTACATTTGACGATGAGATACAGCAAAGGACCCCCTTTGACCGGGAGAATATCAACATGTGTGATGGACTCGGGCGTACGGCTTTATTGAGAGCTGTACAGAGAGAATACACTGACCAGGTGCAAGAACTGCTAGAGTTGGGTGCAAATATCAGTATTGAGGACTGCATGGGTCGATCTCCATTTAGTCTTTTGAAGAATGGGGAATTGGATGATACAACTGCCTCATCAACGATCGCGGTCATGATCGAAAACGTTGCGAGTGGGAAGGGGCCGGTTTAAGGCTTGTCAGAATGAAAACCATTGTCGCAATAATTCGTCCGTCTCGACTCCGCTCGACGACCGGGTGAGAAAGAATGAGCCGAGACGGCCGATGCGAAGCACTCCCTTCCTACGACATCAAATGCCACCAGGTGAGGGCACACCAACGTTGACATCTACAACTAACGCTCTGGGCCCCACCAAATCGCCTCGTGGCGTCCATATTTACAGTAGGCAGAGTACAATATATTAATATCTCATTATCGCGGCGACGTCATTCTCATCCGGCATCTCTTCACGGTCAAGAACATATACTGAGCCGCCTCTCTGAAGAGTATTGACTGCAGCCTGTTCAATAAGTTCATCATCGCCTTCAAACTGATGATCGTGGACGGTAACACTCTGGTCAGATGTTTGTAATTGGCCCCATACCACAACGGATGTGTTTACGAGAAATAGCGTGTTTACACGCCCATGGAGGGCTCCTGCGACTATTGCCTGAATGTCATTTACTGCAATAGAGTTTTTTTTACCGGCGAGCATACGATACTGTTCTTTGTCGTACTGCTTGCGGGTGGCATAGTACGGTTGCACGAGTTCAAGGCTTTGTTCATGCATTTGCGGCTCGGAAAAAAGAGCTATATCCAGGTGAATACCTTTATCCAGTAACTGTGGATAACTGTTGACTTTGTGGTATATCGGATGAAGATAATCGACACCTGCGGTAATAAGAGGTGCATTTGTTTTATTGAGCAGTGAGGTGACTGCGTTATTAACAATGTTGAAATATTCAATAATTCGTCGGGTCTGGTTGTCGCTATCATGACCATAGCCATATACTACCGGTCTCTCGCTGTCACCAGGCAGTGATGTTCCATAGAATTGTGTTTGTTTTTCACTGTAATCACTTAATAAAACATTTTCTATCGGTCCCGGAAGCGTTTCTGATTCAATCTTTGAAAAAAGATACCGGCTGCCGCTGTAAAGTCGAACTCCCGAGAGGTTAAGGTCCAGCATATAATATTTCATGTGTGATGTTATCATTGGCAGGACCGGCCTTATATAAAAACGATCACCTATCATGATGGTTTCACGAAAAGCGGAGGGGGTTCTGAATATTTTCACAATACCCGGAGCGATAAACGCAGCAAGGCCGGATGCATCATACTGCCAGAATGAATGAAAATTAAGAAACCTTTTTGCAGATGTTAACATCCATGATGCTTCTGTGGCGCGTTTTCCTCTTTTAACCAGGAGCTTTTCAGCTTCAGCAAGCAAATTTTTAAATCTGATTGGATTTTGCTGAATTTCAGCCCCATTTCTGAAAAATGGCATGTATATGGAAATGCAGTATGGATGCTGGATTGAAACAATATTACGGAAATCATCTTCAGTAAAAATATCCATGTCACCTCCCATGCGAAGCTGTGGACAAAACCAGGACTTGTTCGGAGTGAAAAAAATTTCGGCAGGTGCTCGTGTTTGATGGCAAGGATTCTGATCGGATTAAAACGGAAAGAGTGTTCTCGTAAGAAACAAAAGAATAAAAAGAATAAAAAGTATCCTGATTATTGTTGAATTACCTAAACGCATTATAGTGCTCATGGTATCTGCACCTCGATAATGTAATTCTATATAGCCCTTCTACTAAGAATACGGGTATCACCCGGTATCATTAACTGTGTTTTAAATTTGGAGATTATTCTCATAATGAGAATAAATTCACATATCCTGAGATGAAATTATTAGATGTTTATCTGGATTAATGAGTGTTTGATGGCTGCAAATTCAAAAAAATGGCACAAATAAGCGTTTTTAGAGGAGTTTTCAAGAAAGGCACGAAAATTGCGTTATTCAATGCGCAATGAGTTAGTAGCGTACTATCATCGATGAAACCAGCGCGTGGCTCTTTGAAATTTTAAGATTCTTGTTGTTATTCTTTCTCAAGTAGAAATTGTAACCATTACACACTTACCACAATAAAAGGATGCTGTATGTCTCAGAAACTTTACATTGGAAACCTCCCTTACAGAACTACTGAAACCGACGTAAGAAAATATTTTTCAAAGTTTGAACCGATTCTTTCAATTGTTTTGATTGCTGATAGAGAAACCGGAAGATCAAGAGGATTCGGGTTTATCGAGCTTGAAGATGATCGTGTGGACAGTGCTATTCAGGAGCTTGGTGATACGATATTTGGTGGCCGGAATTTACGGATCAGCAGAGCTAAAGACCGGACCGAAAATTTCCAACCCCATATGAGAATGCCTCAAATGGCCACTGCCTGAAAAAAAATCAACCGGATGCCTTTCTGGTATCCGGTTTTTAACCGCTTTAATTACATCATTTTGATGCTGAATATTGAATTCTGCCATTCGAATTATTAAAAAGTATAATTCTCTATTTGATTATTGAAAAATGTAATTGTATCTTTAATATAGTACATTTACTTTTCCAATTTTCAGGAGAGATATATGAACCTCTTTATCAAATCATCGGTTGTCGTTGCCACAATAACTGCACTTACTGTTTTTGCTGTCGATTCAACCACATCTGAACCTGCAGCTGTTGCTGATACTACTGCAACAGCTGCTGTTGCCACAAAAGCAGCTGTTGTGGATTCTTCAAAGAGTGCTGAAAAGGTTTTTACCATTGAAGAGCTTGCTGAGTTCAATGGTAAAGATGGAAAATCTGCGTATGTGGCTGTTGATGGTGTTGTATATGATTTGACAAAAGTAGGTGCATGGAAAAAAGGGGTGCATCACGGTATTAAAGCTGGTACTGATGCATCAAAAAAGATCACATCATCGCCTCATGGAAAACAGGTACTTAAGAAGGTTCCAGTTGTCGGGAAACTTGCTCAGAAGTAAACCATTTTTTCAATCCCGAACTTCGTCTGGTAGTTCGGGCGATTCCTGCTTTTAACACTGCCTCGCTTCCGAGAATAGAAACTGATGTTCGGGAGCGGGTCACGGCTGTGTAGATCAATTCACGTGAAAGTAGTGGCGTGTCAATTGGTGGAAGAATAAAAAGGGTTTGTGCAAACTCTGACCCCTGCGATTTATGCACGGTAATTGCAAATGATGGTTCCCAGGATGATAACGACCTCAAAGGAATCGATCGCACAGAATCGGTTCTGTCTTTGAAAAATGCATAAAAATGCGTTGCCTGCCTGAAGATAACTCCGGTATCACCATTGAACAGGTCATTCCTGTAATCATTTCTGGTAACCATTATCGGCATACCATCGAATAATTGTTCAGACCAATAACCGGCTGACCGGCAGGTTTCTTTCACAATGTTATTAATCGATTTTGCACCCCACATGCCATGACGAAGTGTTGTCAGAATGCGAAACTCATTTATAAGTTCAAGTGCCTTTTCAGGTTCCTTTACCCCAGTCAGTTGATCGAGCCATTGCTTTGTCTGTGTAATCAGTACTCTGTGAAGTGATTTTATATCCGCTATTACAGTAAACCGACACTGATCATTACTACTCAATAGAGAGAGAGCCGATTCAGCTAATCCCGAATTGATTGATTCTGCAAGTTGACCAATCCCGGAGTCCTTCTTAAAACGGAAACTTTTTGTAAGCATTACAAGAGAAATTGGGGATCTGCCCTTAATGTCGGGTATTTTAGATGAATCCGGCGGTATGGTCTGGTCTGCTATTTTGCAGATGTCAGCCAGTACAGATCCAGCTTCAACTGATGCAAGCTGGTCCTTATCGCCTAATAAAATCAGGCGGCACCCCGGAGGTATCGCTTCAAGCAGCTTTGCCATAAGGGAGATATCCACCATTGATGCTTCATCGATAATGACAAGATCAAACGGAAGAGGGGCGTGCCTGTTATGCCGGAAATAAATCGAACCAGGCATTGTACCAAGTAAACGATGTATGGTCTGTGTTTCGATTGGGAAATGATCTTTGTCTGCATTGGTAAGAGTAAGTGAGCAAAGTGCATGTTGCAACGATTCGCCCAAACGCATTGCAGCTTTACCGGTCGGAGCAGCCAGTGCAATCCGGAAGGGGCGGTGAGTGTAAAGACGTTTCAGAACTGCAACAATTCTGGCAACGGTGGTTGTTTTCCCTGTCCCGGGGCCACCGGTAATAATCGTAAAACTGTTATGTACCGCAGTCATGATGGCATTGTATTGAAGCTGATCGAGCTGTGATTCTCCATTGATCGATTGAATACATCGCTGAATTTCCGATTCCGTGAACCGTTCATGCTCATATGCCGTGATTTTTTTAATCATCTCTGCGGCCTGACGCTCATAGTCCCAGTAACGATACAGGCAGACGCTCTCATTTTCCAGTATCAGCGGCTTAAATTCTCCCGAACAGCCTGTTACTTCAGCCCGCAACAGATCATCAAGCCATTGTTTAAGTTCAGGGAACTGGGCAACAGTGTCAGGCCTATCAGCCGGAATATACACTCCCTCAGCAAATTCAGCTAAATTACACCAGATATGCCCTTCACGCAGAAGATTCGATGCAAGGGCAGCAGCACAATAGACCGACTGGTTTGGCGAGCTTGTCTGAGAGTTTATAAACTCGCCGAAATAGTGATCGAAGGGTTCGAAGGTGACTATGCCTGCTTGTTTCATTTTAAACGAATGAATTCCTGGCTGTTTCTTTGAAATTATATCGTATACTCAATATAATAGGAAATTACTAAATCGCTGGCGGTGGGAATACTATAAAATGAATTATAAAGAAGGATGACGGATTGGAAGATGTCAAGGGGGGAAGTCTCCCCCTCGCTCCAGCCCGGTCGAATTTATAGTGTAGAGACATGCAGGCACATGTCTCTACACTATAAATTTAACCGGTCTTCCGCTTCCTCCTCTATGTTGAAGTTTCGGCGGTTGTGGTTTGGGGGGGGGGTTGTTTTGTCTGGTTTACTATAGCTTACCTCTAATCTGCAAACGTGCCTTGCTCATCCGTTCCCGAAGACCACCTTGTTCTAAAAAGTCTTTTTCTAATCTCCGTATCTGCTGGTCTAGGAGATAGTTGGTCTGGTTAATTAAACAAATCGCAATATTTGCTATTACTTCAGCTGAGCGGGTCTCAATAAATTCACGATAAGCTTCAAATGTTGTATGAGGTTTATTCCCAATTTTTCGTACATACAGTGCTTCCTTTGAGTTTTTATCCCAAATCACAAGGTCACGTACACGTAAATAATCGCGATAGTCCTCAAGAAGTTCATCCAGACTGGCTCGTGCAACATTGGTAAGTTTTACTTCCATCTCCTTGGAGGTACCAGATGCTCTGCTGCCTTCAGCAATGTTCTGTTTACCACTGCGCGCAGCCTGCACCATCTGATCGATGGTGCGATCTCCTCTTCTCAGAAACCGCTCACAAAACCTGAAGGTTATATCGTATACCACTTCAGCTTTCTGATAAGAAAGCAATTCTCTGTAGTTGCCATGTGGTGGTATAAAGCCTGCTTTATTCATACGTCAAATATGTCCTATATGACTGATTGCTTTCGATTGTTATATTTGGAATATAACGAAACCTAAAATAATAATATAAGACAAATTTGATATGGAAGCAAGGGGGAAAGAGTGCTAGAACCTGGAATTGGCTAAACACTTGCAACTCGCGTTCACTTTCTCGTAGACGACACCGAATACCTTCAGATACGGACGCTAATACTGCTAACTGCTGCAAAAAAATCTTTCATCATGGCTAATATAAAAAATATTCCAATCTCGCTCCCAAAATGTATACTTACATATACCATGAAAAACGCACTCCAACATATCTGGAAAGAGACTGCCGATCCTGGCATCAAGGTACTGGTTGTTCCGGTGCTCTCAGATAATTGTTCTTATCATGTCAAGAGTAGAAGCGGGATAGTACTTGTCGATCCGGGATCATCGCGGCCACTTTTTGATGCTGTTGAACAGTCTGAACTCAAAATAGATGCAGTGCTGATAACCCACGAACATCACGACCACATCGGTGGTCTGAAAGAGATTGTAAAAAGGTGGGGAGCAGAAGTGTATGCTGCCAGCGGATCGCATCTGCCTGTAGCTTTCAATGAGATTAATGATGGCGAAATTGTACATTCAGGTGCAGTCTCATTTAAAGCGATTTTCACTCCCGGGCATTATGTAGAAATGTCTCCTGCTGGAAGTGTTAACAGAAATGTGGTCTGGTATTGTGATAAAGGCGGCATGTTATTTACCGGAGATACGTTGTTTTCATGCGGGTATGGTTATACTACCGATAAGCACGTGTCCAGAATGATATCATCTTTGAAACTATTACGTCAATTTCCTGATGATACACTGGTGTTCAGCGGTCATGAATATTCACTGTTGAATACATCGTTTGCTGCTGAAATTTTTCCACAATCGCAATTATTGCGAGAACGGCTTAACACCATACACAACCTTCTGGAACACCATACACCAACAGTACCTACTTCAATGGAATTTGAAAAAAAGAACAACCCGTTTTTACGCTGGGATGATCCGGTAGTGCAGATGACAGTTGGCTGCACAGGGACTGAGGATGAGTTGGGTGCGTTTATGTTGCTGAGGGATGCGAAGAAGCATTTCAACTCAAATAATAAATACACTCTTCACTGACAAAATGCTCAAAGATCTCTTCATTGTGTGAAATCATCAGTAGTGCAGTTCCTGCGGCGCACTTTTCTTCCAGGAGAGCAAGTACCTTGCGTACACTTTTAAAATCGAGGCCATTAAGGGGTTCATCGAGGATTATCAGGGATGGAGCTGGAACGAGAGTTCTTAATATGTTAAGACGCTGTTTTTGTCCGCCGCTGAGATAGGCTACCTTTTTATTGAGAAAGTCATCAGAGATGGTGCCATCAAAGAGTTCGGACAGTTTTGTTTTAAGCAGAGAATCATTGAGTTTTTTTCCCGGCAGCCCATCGAAGGTTTCTTTTACTGTTGCCTGGAGATTGAGCGATTCGTCAGCGTGCTGAAACACCATTCCTGCTCTGGTGCCCCAGATTTTTCCAGACCAGACAGATGCAGGTGTTTTTTCACTAACTTGTATTCCCGAGAGATTCATTGAAAATTTATCGGCTTGATAAATTCCCATGATTATCTTTGCAAGTGTGGTTTTTCCAATACCGCTGGGAGCTTTGACATACGCAAGATCACCCCGTTTAATTACCAGTGGAGCCGGGGTTAACCATTGTTTATCTTCGTAAATGGTGTGCTTTTTCCCAAAAATAGAAAATTGGGAATCGAAGGTGAGCACGGTATCTTTGGTAAATCGACCCTTGTTCTGACTGTAAGGTGTTTCGAGCCATTTAAGATAGTCTTCAGGAGTAAAATCGTTAACCGCAACAGTTCCGCTTTTTACTCTTGTTAATTCCTTGAAATGTACATAATCCATAAGTCGATGGTGTGCCCTGTACATCTCGCTGATAATGGAATAGTCGTGAGTAATGATCTGTATGGTAAATGGTCGTGCGGCAAATTTTGCAAAAAGGAGGTTGAGAAAGAGATTACGGTATTTGTTATCAAGGCTTCCGGTTGGTTCATCAAAGACAAAGAACGACGGCTCATTGACGGGTGCGGTATCGATCAGCGCATTGATCCTTTTAAATGCCATTGCAAGCAGTATACGCTGTTTTTCACCACCGCTGGGGCGGTATGGTTTTGGATACAGGTCGATCAGCCTTCGTAAAGCTTCATCACCGGAGGTCTGATAGAGGTAGTGAAGAATATCTTTATCTTCGATGTCGCTGAGACTTCCCTCGTTGAGTTGTTGCCTGATAGTTAAAAGTGGGTTTAGATGTGATGATGGTTCCTGAAAAACAAAAAAACTGTTTGTACGAATTGTTTTTGTCCACTCATCATTACAGTGCTGAGCATACGTTTTGTTGTTGACTGTGATATCGAGGCCTTCAGGGTCCAGAAGGCCATACAGTGCTTTGGAAAGTACCGATTTTCCGATTCCCGATTCACCAAAAAGAAAGGTTATCTCATTCTGATGGACCGGATACTGGGATACAGAGACAAGTTTACGACCACCTGAAGAAACTGATATATTGTAGCGACGTTCCATTACAGTTTGTGCCTTTCTGCGAATCCATTAGAGATTGCGTAAACACAATAGAGAGAAAAAACTATAAGAAACGCAACGGTTAAACCCTGGAGATGTAATGTAAAGAGATTCGGAAGATAGCCGGGATTTGTCAGAACTGATCCTATGGCAAGAATGTCCTGTTTACTATCGATTTTAGCAAGAAGGCTTCCCAGTGTTGAAGGAAGCATCACAGCATTAACATCTGATGACAAACCTACGGAGATGATAAAATCGACACTGCATTGAAGAAACACGGCGCTGCCAAATATCGAGATGAGTTTATTAAATATATGGAGGCGACTGTTTTTCCAGAGTATGTGAAAATTGATAATGCGGCTTTCTGATATTCCACAAACCTGCATTGCATTATAAAAGTCCAGTTTTTTAAAATGAGCAATACGCTCACGCATAAGGTCCACTAACTCAATCACAATAAAAAGGCTCATGGCAACTCCCATTGCAGGGAAAATACTCAAACCGGATTTTAAAATACCGTGTGTAGCGGCATTGGCGATAATAACATATGCGATAAGTATCCCAACAATCTGCGGGACAGAGCGGATAATGTTGAGTATAAACATGAGAAACAGAAATGGAGCCCTGTTTTGAAATTTTTCGGTAATGTTAAGAGCTGTCGTGATACACCAGCCAAGAAACAGGGTCAGAACTACGACAATGAGTGCAATCGAAAATGTGTTAATAAAACCGGTGATAACTTTACTGAATGCCGGCTTGTTTAAAAACAGCATATCCCAGATACCAAGAAAGGTGATCCCTGTTACCCAGATCAGCGTCCAGAGGTGATCTTTTGAGTGATATATCCGTAAAAAAAAGTTATCACTTGTTTTCATATTTCAGATGTTCCCTGTGAAGCAGATAGTCGGTTATGATATCTGTTGCCTTTACTGCGTAAAAGATGCCAAGTATGATTACGATAACAATGTCGTAGTTTTTGTAAAGTATCTGGCGGAGCATTTCATAGGTGAGATGCCCATGAATATTAAGTGCCATCTCAATGATGATCAGACCTGTGATCAGAAATGATGCCTGCTCTTTGATTGTAGAAATGTACTGCATCTGTGCATTGCGATAGATATGGTCAAGAATATGTCCATCAAAATTCTTTATCGGGTGGAGAAGAGAACGGAGTGATATGCCTGATTTGACATCAAGCTGGAAGACACTTGATAAATTCTTAACAAGTGCGTTCTCAACATACCCTTTATGAAATTCAGCCTGCAGGAAGGTATAAAACTTATTCGAATAATTTATCAAAAGTCCATTTGAGACGACGCCGAGAAGTATCATAAAAAAGGTAGAATCGGTATTGAATTCTGTTCGGATTGAGTAAGCAATGACATATGCGGGAGAAAAAAGTATCCCGTATGCAATGATTTTAAGGAGTGAAAGAAGGAAATTCTTTACAGTAGTTGTAAAAGGGTTTTTTGTCTCGTTGAGAACCGGATCGACTTTTGTACGATGACGGATAAAGCGAAACAGTGCGATAGTTTGCACACCATAATAGGTGAGAAACATGACAATCGCATAAACAAATACAAAATTCAGGTACATCCATGTGAGCGAAAGTAATTTTTGCGGCGAGAGAGACTGACTGACATGCGCACGCTTCAGTTTTGAACTGTATTGTGATTCCTTGAGCAGGAGCAGTTCAGAGAATAAGCTGTCGTTATATTGCGCTCGGTCAGGAAAATAGATGTTCATGACATCTTCAGCAAGCGACCTCTGAAATGCATCATTGAGATTTGTTATCGGTATGTCTAAAAACGCATTCAGCTCCTGGTTTCGCGTATGAACCTGGCTTTTCTGCATGGAATTAAACAGCATCAGTGCTCCAATGAGAAGCACCGAAACAAAAATCACTCCGTAAAAATGCTCTAGAATTTTATTTTTCATAATCTCCTGGAATTACGGCGTTCGGGGCCTGATAATAATTTCCCCTTTATTGTAAGATGTCTGAAATGGCTTTCCAAGAAGAATGTGTTCGATATCCGAGATGATGTAATGGGTGCTTTTTTCGAGATATTTATCTATAAGTGATGGACCTTTGAGAATACAGCGGATACTGTTTCCATCGATCAGCATATTCCATGATGGTATCGATTTGCTTTGTGCTGTTTTCCTGTTGAAATAGGTGAAAAATGTATCGTACTGGGCATTTGCATTATCAAGCCGGGATTTTATCCGTTCGGAGATTTCTGTCAATGTATACGATTGGGTCTGTACAGATGCTTTTTTTACCGCAACATCAAAGCTCTCAGCTCCACCCTGAAACCAGCCGAACTCGCCATGGGAAGAGATTGCTGAACAGTACCACATCCCGTTACTTTTGAAAACCCTTTTCAATGCAGCACCTTTTTGAAGTGTGACTTTTCTTGTGCCGCCAGGTTCCTTGATGGACAGAGTTATAAATCGTTTACATGTCACGGTGTCATTGATAATCTGACATTTTTTGTAAACTTTTTCCCATGTCACTTTTTTTCTGGTACGCTGAAATTTTTCATCAGTGAGTATGAAGCATGTTTTACCATTGAATATAAAACGAGCAGCATTCGTAATCTGATCACCTAACTGTTCCCCAAGAGAAACTATTTGAAGTGGTGTATAAGCGATAAATGATCTCTTCTCAGATTCACTGATCGGCTGTTCGTACTCATTGAGAAATGAATATACCGAAGGATCTTCAATGATAAGGAAATCAGCGTCACTTTTATTACCGGCAGCCTGTACGGATGAATATTGGAGGATTAGAGAAACAGCAATAGCTGAAACTGAAATTGTGCCGGTTTTGAGAATTTTGTTGAACATACGTTAGAAATAACTTTCCGGTAAGTCACAGTACATATTTGATGTACTGTGACGTGGAATGTTCTGATTTGAGAAGATGGTTCTACTTCTTCTTAACTTCCTGCCATTTTTCGATAGTAGAGAGTTGTGATGCTGTTCCATACAGATCGATTGTTGACTGATCAAATTGAGTCCTGAAATAAGCCAGCGATGGCAGTGAAAAGAGCCAGGAACCCAGAGCAAGTTTCTGTTCCAGCTGATCAACCAGTTGAGAATATGCCTGCTTGTCACCGATTTCGTGTGTTGACATGAAGCCGTAAATATGTGAGAGAAGCTGATTAATATCTTCACTTTCTTCCGTGCGGGAAGAGAGATCCAGGCCAAAGAAGTTTTTACGTTTTTCAAACGAGAGCGGATCGATAACTTGTTTACCTTTTGAAGTTACGATCGTTTTAAGATTAATTTTATAGGTCTCAAAATCAGGTTCTCTAAGGAATACATTGTAGAGATCAAACAGAAAGTTGCTGCGATAGCCGCTGAATGGAACCAGAACCGCATCGTAATCACCCCTGCGGATCTCATCATTCTGTACTGCTGTAACTTTAATTCTGCCGCCGGTAACCGATGGATCGTTAAGGATTTCAACCAGTTCAGCAAGTTCTTCACGGAAATCGTAGTTCAGGCAGGTCTGAATCCTTACGGTGTCGGGAAGTACCGAAAGGTCTGGTGCATCCTGGGGTGGCACAGGAACAACAATTTCTTCTTCAATGTAATAGGACGTTGTCGGGAAGACGCTGTTGTTAAGATATTCTTCATAATTATCACCATCACCACGATAATTAGCAATATGGCGCTGCTGCTCGGTACCGGTTCTGAAGAAACGGTCCATGACTTTTTTATTGTTGATCAATGATCGCAATGCTATGCGCTGCTCAAGAGACAGTTTGTTAACATTGAACAGAACTGCAAAGAAACAGGTACTGATACTTGATTTGTAAAAAAACTTGTTTGAATCGCTCAGAATAGGGGAGATGCTGCCAAAAGGGGTACTGAGCAGGGTGTTAATATTTTTGTTTTTGAGTTCTGTAGAATAGGTACTGTTATCGATAAATGGCTTGAGAACAACATTGGGAACAGCAGCGTTTCCGTCCGGAGTCTTTTGAAAGAAAATATTACTTTCGTAATTTCCAGCTTCAAGATAGGGACCGGTACCATTTTTATATTCCAATGCTTCCATCTCAGAATTATAGGGGAGCAGTTTGAAAGAAAGAACCTCTTTAATGTCCCCTTCAGTCCAGATACGGTCACCTCTGAACTGTAATGCGATTTCATCATTCTGATCCGGACCGGAAAAACTGAAATCGGGAATTGCTTGAGAAACAAGAATGTAATCGGGAGAGATACTTCCCAGTTTCTGAATTCTTCGAAGGGTAAACTGAAGATCTTTTGCGGTAAACTGGACAGCTTGTGCATCTGTAATAGCAATCTTATCTTTATCCATTGTGATGGAGTAACTTGAATGCCATTTACGATTTGGCTTCAGTCTGATTTTTACGACAGATTTTCCGTCAATTTCAATAAATTCCCCAAGACCATCTTCATAGGTGATACCGCTGGGGTTTGCACTTACATTGAATAATCCATCGAAGACAACTTCATCTAACTTGTCTGCAATTGGTATCGAACTGGGAACATGCGGATCTATCCGAGGTTCCTGGTGGGCGATATATGGGATGACAATCCGGTTGCTGAGATTTTTTGCAAAAAGGAAAAAGTACGCTGCAGCTGCACCACCGGCAACAAGCAGCACTGATACGATGATAATAGCTTTTTTCATGAGAACTCCTGAGAAAATCGTAAAGAATCAGTTTTTCTTGATTATAGGTTTCTGGACCATTACACTAAGGCTGTGTACTTTGAACGACGGATGAGAAAAACTGATTTCAAGAACGTTCCTTTTTCCTTTGTTCATCTGTACAGGGCTTATCTGACACTCATAGTCATTTGCTGCGCTGGGAGCAGTAATAGAGAATCGTCCCTCGTTTTTAAGCTCCTTTTTATTTAATGAAATTTTATCATACCACTGTTCGGCAGCTGCATTTTCAGCAATCTCTTTTGGCAATTTGATATTGATATCATATACCGGGAAATTTGCTTCAGTTTCAATATCGATAATGAAACGAACGAGATATTTGTTTTTGCCTCTCCTGCTGTTTGTTACCGGTAATGCAAAAACTCTGCGATATTCTTTGGGTTTTACAATCCATTTGGCGGAATTAGGGTCACATTCGTAAATGCGTTGCTTAATTTTTTTATCCGGGCCACTTTTGTCACCTTCGTAATATTTTCCGTGGGTGACAATCGCTCTTGCTTTGAGAACCCCATTGTCACTTGGATTACGTGTAAACTCATTAAAGAGCAGCTTGATTGCTTTAGCAGGGAACTCATCAGCCCGCATCCTTTTAAGATCGTTGATCAGAGCCTCTTTTCGTGCAGCGAGTTCTGCCCGTGAACCAGATGAGAAGGTAACGTTATACACCGGAAGGAAAACCGAGTCGCCATACAATGAATCAACATTGTTAAGCTGATTGATATTTTCTTCTAGGAATTTATTGATTCGATAACGGGATACACGGTCGATTTTAGTGTACAGTGAATCTTCAAGTTCATCGACAACGGCCTTTTTCATAGGCATGATCTGTGGAGGGTTCAGGAAGTTTATATCATCATGAAGTTTTCTGAGAAGGTCTTCAGATGTTCTCCATCGCTGCTGGTTAAGGGCTTCCTCAATGTTAACACTCTGCTGTTCAACAGACATCTTGTCCAGCGCACGGTACTTATCAAGGAGAAAGGTGAGGTGCGGGTATTGTTTCAGTGAACCAAGCATCGCTGAATATGCTTTCTGATCTTTAAATACATTCAGTTGTGGTACAAGGTTTTCTGCCTGTTGATAGTTGATAGTAGCAGTACCGACTTTTGATGAGAAATCTGCAAAATCCTGCTTGAGCAATGATGCACAACGATAGCTCTCATATTTACCGGATGCTTCTTCTGGTACTCTTTGAAGAGCAGATTTGATTGTTGCGACATTTTTTGATATCGGAGGGAAAAAATTATTATCCGGCATGTTTTCAAGTTTTTTGATCGATGCTTCAATTGCATTAAGGGAATCTCTGGCATCACGAAGAATTGTACTGCGTGTGTCAAAATCCTTTGTGAATTTCGTCAGTGCTTTGTATTCTGGTGATGCTGCTATGCCGGCAAGTTCGTACAGGTTTTCAATCCGGTACAATGGCCCAAGCATATATACTTCAGGATCGAGGGGCTTTGAATCCTCTTTACCTGTCAGACGCTGGTCGTAAAATGGAGCAACCTCAGTGAGTCTTTCACCGATCACACTCTGTGCTTCAGAGAAAATCGTACTTGGGTAGGTATCTTTTTTCTTAAAGAAATCGATAAACAGATCAACCGATTTCAGCAGTTCTGCAGGATTTCCCCTGCTGGCAGCTTCCTTACCAAAGAAGGAGAGCACAAGGGCATAGCTGTTCTGGAACCGTAACTCTTCCTCGAGGTCAGCTTTTAACTTCTTATAATTTTCGTAAGCTTTATCAGTGGAATTGATAATCGATGAAGGGAAAATGTCTTCAATACCAAGAAGTTCTCTAAGAAGATTCTCAAGATTAGTGGTATGATTTTTTACTGTATCAGCTACATGAACATAATTAACTCCCTCAAGATGTGATCCGCCGCCAATTGAGTTGTATGCAGCTCTGTCAACTCGGTTCTGTGCAAGAATTTCAAGAAATTCACTATATTTGGTTTCGAATTTATAACGCCATTGCGGTGCGTAACGATAATTTACAGAAAAGGTTACCGGTGCCGGTATTTTATCGAGCAGCAAGTAATAGCCACCACTGTTTTTCATGATTGGAAAAAGACACAATGTATCCTGATTCGATTCATCCGCAACAGGATTCTCGTAACGTTTTTTCTCAATGAGTTGAGCTGTAAAAACGGTGTTAAACTGTTTTTTGGATGGAACATCGAGTATCAGATAGAAGTTATCTTCCTGGGGTGATGGGAACTGTATGAAATATTTTTTATCTTTTTTAAGAACAAAACTGTTTTTTCCATCTTTTAGTTCAATATAACCAGCTTCAGCAGGTGAAAGTACAGGTTTGGGTTGAAGTTGTTTGTATGCAGAACACCCTGCAAAAACTAGTGCGGCACTAAGCGCCAGGTAACGAAATCTCATCAAGATACCCCCTTCTTAAGGTGTGGTGTTAATAGATAGAATAATAAATATAATGACTGGTCACAATGCCGGGCAGTTTTTTGGCAAAAAATATGGAAGAATTTCAATTTTCCGGGTATACTGAATGAATACTACTGCAATAAATTATTAATAATGGAGATACTATATAATGGACAACATGTTTGAATCGAAGCGCCAGGAGATGATGCGGGAGTTGTCTAAACGTCGCCGGGATAATGCGGTTAAACGCAAAGTTGCAAACATGCAGAAGACGACAACGGAGCCCACTACAGTGTCAATGGTACCTGCAGAAAAAAAACGAATCGCCGTATATGGGGCAGATTCATTTTTTATAAAAAATTTTATAACTACCCTGAAACTTACCAATGATGTAATTTACAATTCGGATGTTGAAAAACTCATTGGGATGGTTATGGATACGCAGATAGTGAATGTCGCTGTTGATTTGGACTCACCAACTGACTGGAGGATGGCTGTTGATGTTTTTACGACCATCAAAACCATGAATCCGGCTGCCATATTTTATGCTTGTACAAAAGATCCCACCAGGGTTCAAGCCAGAACATTAGAAAAGCAGGGAGCCTTGATTCTCAAAAAACCAGTAGATTTTGATCACCTTTACCGGATAATGAAATAAATAAGAGGTTTAAAATAGTCAATAGGGAAAGTCTTTGCCTGGTGACTGGTCAATGAAAGAGCTTATCTGCAAGCAGTGCTCCAAGGCCGGAAAACATTTCTATTTTGTACAATAGTGCAATTTGTGTATAGTATTTCTGGTCTCTCTTTGATTGAAGTAGTTTAAATGATCGGAAAAAATGGATTGGCAGTGTTAAGCTTATGCAAAGAATAAGGTATGGAGAACTAAAATGTTTCAACATCACCGGCAAAAAGATTATTGAAAGATACAGAATACTCGTACTTAACAGGATCAAATTAATTACCAGATCCGGCAGTGATGCACTTGTAACAATTCCGGTAGCACTGTCACCTTCTTTATCATGAATATCTTTGATAATTTCACGACCGATGTTGAGAAGGAATGCTAAAAGTGCCGGGATAATAAGATGGTTAAAATTACTGCCGCCGATACCTCCGTAAATAAGTGGATATGCAACTAGTATCCCCACAAGAAAATTCCCCGAAAGAGGTGTTCCTTTCAGAAAAAAGGAATAAACGATCAGTAAAACAATAGGGACCAATGTGGCGATAAAATGGGATGTAGAAACAAGTAGGGCGCAGAAGAGTGAAATACAGCACAGCACCACTGAATAGATCGTTGCAGCTCGTATGGTCAGTTCACCCTTTGGTAGCGGACGATCCGGATGGTTTATCCGATCTGTATTAAGGTCTAAAATGTCATTAATAACATTACCGAAGCCTATAGCAGTTATTGTTGCAATGATCAGTAGAAGAAATGATAATAAATGCAGTGATACACCGGAAATCCAATATCCCAGTATTGTTGCACCAGCAGCCATAACTGCGTTTGCAGGTCTGATAATTTTAATAAGTGAGATCAAAAATGTCATCATAGTTTTGTAACAACTCCCAAATATAGTATTTTTGTAGTATGAGAATCTCAGTTTCAATCCAGGTCAATTTAATTCATGTTTAATAATCACACCAAAGATTCAGGCTCAAATTATCGGAAATTTATTGTAGAAAGTATACATTCCGGGAAAAGGCTCGATGTGTATTTGTCTGAAATGTTGAAAGAAATTTCACGTTCACAGATCCAGAAATTAATTGCAGCAGAACAGGTCACTATCAATGGCCTGGTGGCAAGTAAAAAGGAGTCAGTTTCTGCTGATGAGACTATCGAAATCTCTTTTAAGGGTTTTATCCGGCCTGGTGAAATGCCGGTTGCCCAGGATATGTCGCTGGAAATTCTTTATGAAGATGAATGGCTCATAGCGGTAAATAAACCAGCTGGGCTTGTTGTTCATCCCGGATCTAGTGTCAGGGATGGAACGCTTGTAAATGCGCTTGCGTTTCACTGCACGAATCTTTCTGATGGTTTCGAAGCTGAACGTCCTGGTATAGTTCATCGACTGGATAAGGACACTACAGGTGTTATAATTGCTGCTAAAACAAATGCTGTTCATGATCAACTCGCTTCTGCTTTTATGAATAGAAAAGTACAAAAAGTCTACATCGGATTTTGTGTCGGAAAAACTGGAAGTGATCATGGGTATATTGATTTGCCTCTGGAACGCAGTCGGAAAGATCCTGTGAAACGGGCTGTATCTGCAACAGGAAAGCAGTCCCGAACCGAGTATCACATTATCGCTCAGAAAGCCGGTATATTAGCGGTAAAGTTTCTGCTTCATACCGGGCGGACACATCAGATCAGGGTTCACTGCTGTGCAAAGGGTTTTCCTATAGTGGCAGATACATTGTACGGCGGAGGGAAGGAACGGGTTTTAAATATAGAACCAATGGATCGTCCTTTCGCTTATTCAGTTTTCAAATGTTTTCAGCGGCATGCACTTCATGCATATTCTCTCTCATTGAAACATCCGGTGACCGGAAAAGAACTTTCAATTACAGCGCCGATTCCTGCAGATTTCCTTGCAGCATCACTTCGATTTGGTGATACTTTGTTATTTGCACAATCAGTTCAATGGAATCCATAGGAGTAATTGGAGTGAACATCCTGAATTTTGAGAGTTAAATTTCATGACTGGCGAATAATATTAAAAAGGGTATATGCAATTTGAATACACCTGTTAAATTTGGTGGAAATATTTTTAAATAAATATATATTAGATAAATATATCTATAGTTTTAGAATAGCTTAATCGTTTAAATTGAGGGGTTATGGGATATTCAGGTAATAGGATCAGATTCACTTTAATTTTTCTTTTATTTCTTTACTCAATAAGTTATGGTACAAATGTCACAGTTGATGCGGATGGTGGTGCAAACTATCGTTCTCTCGATTCGTTATTAAATCATTATCAGACTACAGGGACAGAAATACTTCCTGATACGATTACTTTTATTGGCAATGATATAGACACATTTACAATGACCGAATATGTTGGAGAAAATAAAGTCCCGGCAGGGGGGGTGCTGTTCAGAGGGCTGAATTCAAATCCCGATAGTTTTGCGGTAATTAATCACAACAAACCAGGGATGACACACTATAATCTGCTTTTGATGAAAATTTCGTTTGAAAAGGTTGTTATTACTGGTACAATTCCTCTCAGAAGTGATGCTTCAAATTACGGGATAACTTTCAGGAAGTGTATTGTCCGAGGTTTTAAAGACTCTTCGTTTATTAGTTTCGGAGGGACAAGTTCCTTTCAGAATGTTTTCGATAATTGCCTTTTTGTAAATAACTCTTTTTCCCGCGGGTTAATTCATCTTAATACTTATAATGCCGGTAAAAAGATAAGCTTTGTTAATTGTACATTTGACAATAACGTAAAATTGTTTAACCGCGAAACTGGTCCGGATTCGGGGGTCACCTTTAAAAATACGATATTTTCCGGTAATAGTACCATTTTCTCAAGTGATACCATGAAAGGTAAAGCCACTTTCTGCCTGACATCAGATACTGTTTTAACCAAATATGGCGTCAACTGCCGTTCGGGGAATCCTCAATATGCAGTTGCAACTGCAAGAGCAAAAGCATCGGACTGGAAGATAACTGCCGGTACCATAGCTGATACAATAGGTAATTTAACAGGTGCTCCCCTCGATGATATCGGTGGAAGGACCAGGAGAACCACAAATCCTGTCAGTGTCGGCTGCTGGAATGCTGATGCTCTTGCAAAACCAAAAATCACAATGCAACCCGATACAGTACTTGTAAATGAAGACTCGACAGTTACATTCAAAGTTGTTGCAACTGGTGCGGCGGATTATAAATGGTACAAAGTCGGTGCAACGACTACTGTATTGAGTGATTCTGCAAAGTATATCAAAAAAGCTGCTTTCAGTGATAGCGGTGCTGTGTACTATTGTATTGTATCAAATGCCAGTGGAGAAGACACCAGCAGGCAAGTAGTACTTAATGTACTCAAAAAACCATCTATTACTAAAAATATCCCAGCTGATACGTCTGTTACAGTTGGGGATACTTTGCGTTTATCCATTAAGGTAACAGGAAGTCGCATCACCTCCTATCAGTGGCATTTAAATGGTGTGGCTATTACAGGTGAAACTAAAGACTCAATTGCGATAAATGGAATAACCTTAGAAAATGACAGTGATTCGGTTTATTGCGTTGTTAAGAATTCACTTGGTGCTTCAGTTACAAGTAATACTATTAAATTAACTGTATCCAATGTTACTCAGATCCCAAAAATTATTAAAGAGCCAGAAGCTTCTGTTAGTATATCAGTGGGCGACAGCCTGTCGTTGTTGGTCGATGCACAGGGGAGTGGTACTATTTCATACACCTGGTACAAAAACGGATTGGCAGCCAAAGACAGTGTTGGAATTGGAAAAAAGTTCTACAAGGCATCTGTGGTAGCCAGTGATTCTGGTGTATATCGTTGTATTGCTAAGAATAGCTTCGGCCTGGATACATCTATTGCAGTTACAGTTTCAATCACGACAGATCCTCCTGTAAAACTGAAAAACCCCGTTTCGGTTGATTGTGCATATATTGATCAGACAGATACAATCAAAGTAACACTTAAAATGATTCCGACAGGCACCTCCCGGGATAGTATAACATCAATGCTGATCTTTTATGGCAGTACAACATTTGGTTATGTGTGGGATACAGTTGCTGTTGCTGAATTTCCTGCGGGTGATTCTCTCCAGAATGTGTATGTAAATGAGAAATTTCTTTCCGATCAACAAAATATAACTGTGAATGTGTTTTTAAAGGGACTTACTAATCTGGTGAGTGACACTGTATCAAAACCGCTTCAGGTGGGCATTCCTCGTCCTGAAAATACCATTTCTCTAAGTGTCAAAGAGGCTCATGAACATTCCATGGACCTTGAGTGGACAATCACCGATGGAAGCGCTGACAGTATCCGTATCTGGACAGGAAAGGAACAGGTGCCCCTTACATACAACCCGGACTCTTTACTGTTTACACCAATTACAATTGCAGGGAGTTTGAAGAGTACTACTATAGAAAATCTCGATACAAATACCCGTTACTATTTTGCTGCACAGATAAAGAAGGATGAGCTGTGGTCGGAAATTAAAGCAGATTCAAGAACTGATAAGTTCACATTGGGAACTGCAGACACCAGCAAGGTGCCCAATACAATCAAAATCACCGATACCCTGTTTGACTCAACAACTAATACATTGACAATTCGTTGGACTGTCGATAGTACCGGTATGGGGATTACGACTCCTCAGGTCGCAGTAAGTTTTTCTGTTTCAGCTTTTCCCCTTGCACCTGTGTCGGGGGACAGTATCATCGAAATAATCAATTTCCGTACAGAGAATGTCACAACCTTTCCCTGGAACGGAGATAAAATGTTTGATACGACCTATTACATTTCAATGTTCCTGAGAAACAAAACAGCATCATGGTCAGATACTGCGGCTGCAGCTCAGGCCACTATCCGTACTCCAAAAGTCAAAAAAGAGAGTGTAACATTATTCAAGGCTGATGTCGACAGTGTATATGCAATCAGTCGAAATATACTTATCAGAAAAGGAAAAAACTGGAGCCCCAGCAGCATTGTAATTGTAAACGAAATTAGACAGGACACTGTTCCTGGTGGTACTAAAGGGTTTATCGTGGTCAGTTCTCCTTTCAGATTTGAAAAGGGTGAACAGACATCTGATATTGAAATCGGGGTACGCTTCAATACACTGCCGGGAGGATTCAGCGCTGATGATGTGTATTTGTATATGTATAAAAATGGTAAATGGACTCTCAAGAACCGTATCGCCGTTGATTCTGTTTCAAATATAGCCTTTACAAATTTTCCGATAGGAAACGCTTCAGATCTTACTTTACCTCATGTATTGATGATTGATACAGCTGCGCCACGGGTAGTGCTGTCAGATGAAACCGATCCGATTGATCCGAATGCAGATTATCTCAGTACTGTTTTTATAGCTGATAATATTACCAATGCAGTAATTACTCTAAAATGTGGTATGATTGATAGACCTCTGGAGGTTGTCAAAACCCAGCAACTTTCTGACACAACCTATGATGATTTCCTGATGATCAGGAGTTCTGAGTTTGCTATAAAGTCAGATAACAGTTTCCGAATTTTACTTACTGTCAGTGATCATCATAATTCAAAAACATATGATTTATCGAGGCAGGTAAAAAAAGCTGATAATGTAGTTACCTATACAGATATGACATGGGTACCGGTATCAGCTACAGCAGTTTTAAACAACCCATCTGTTGATCAGGCTTTCAGAGGTATCTGTGAAGGTGATGTATGGAAATATGATTCTCTCAAATTCAGGATCTTTACCTGGCTTTCCAGTGAGGGAGCTGCAAGGGATGAATACATTCAATACACCGGTGATCGTCCGGATATTTTCAGTATGGTTCCGGGAAGAGTATTCTGGCTGAAAAAACGGGGTGGCGGAACGTTTAACCTCGGTGCAGGAAATACAGTTTCAATAAAAGAACCATTCAAGGTAACATTACCTGCAAATCAATGGACTGATTTTGCAATGCCCTATGATATTCAATTGTCATTAGCAGATATATTCAGTGCATCAAATATTTCACAGAATGATCAGGAATTAATAAGCTTCTTTAAATTTGATGCAACTAATTCCGGGAAAAAAACTGTAGTGTCTTCTGTTTATCACCATGTATTGGGTAACACTCCTCCGATTTCGGATATTACATTAAATCAGGATAGTTACATTGCATACACGATTTATAACAGCACAGGAAAAACACAGATTCTGACAATTCCACCAATTGATAAATCGTACTCAACTTTTTCCAGTACAACACTTACTAAGAAAGCTGATGATGGTAGCTGGTATGTCAAAATCGAGTCGTCATCTCAGGGGGATATTTCTGCTCCTGTATACTGTGTTTTCAAAAAGAATGGGACAGGGATCTTAAAATATCCTGCGCCACCATACCCTGGATCTATCAGGGTTGGAATACTTGATTCCATGGAAAGAAAAACCTATGGAACAGTTGTGATAAATGATGACAGAATGGGCTATTCGATTCCGCTCTATATGACAAACAGTTCAAAAACCGAATCAAAAACGGTAACTTATTCGTTAAGTTCATCCAGACCGGAAAAATGTGGAAATCTAGCTGTCTTTAATGCGGAGACTGGTAAACTGGAATCCGGTTCGGGATCATCATATTCGGTATCTCTTGAACCACAGGGACATGCATACCGCTGGGCACTTGCCGGAGATTCTGCGTATTTCAATTCATGGATGAAAAATTTCACTAATGTACAGTTCGGTTTGACCAGAATTACCAGTGTTGGAGGGTCTGTACTTGGGATAGAGTATTCAGTACCATTTTCCGGTGTTAATGCAGTCAAGGTTGTAGTGATCAATCAGCTTGGGCAGTGCGTCTGGAGTGCCACAAACCGCAATCTGGTTCCCGGCAAAGTAAACGTAACCAGCTGGAACACAAGAACTTCAGGGCGACTGGCTTCCGGAGCTTACATAATCCAGGTTTCATCATTTAATGCAGTTAACAAGCAGGTTAAACGGGTTCAGAAACGATATCTGCATGTCGCACGGTAGTGTTTTGACGGGGAGACTGCGGGACAGAGAGATCGTGGGACAATGAAAACTATTACCTGAAAAGGCAATTGTTCGCATACCGCCTCACTACACTCTGACAGGGTCTAGTGTGTTCCCGGGCACCCCTTCACCATATTGATGGGGGAGAGAACGAGAGAGGTGTTACTGTTAGGTAGACGTACTTATTTTATTAACTAATAGTGAAGTATGTGAGTTACATTCCCGGGGCGTTGCGGGGTGTCCCCGCAGAAGAGGGTGCGTCCGAGACGCTTTGGGCTCGGACCAGGGGGAAAGCTTCCCCCACCAGAAATCTTGAAATTTTATGCTGTTACTAATTCCGTTGCTACTTCTTTTTCATGTTCTTATCGCGTTCGTAATGAAGAATCGGATCGCACTTCCCTGGGAACTTTTCGGTTACTTTGTCTGAGCATCCTGAATCAGTCAGTTTGTCGCATGACATACAGACATTTTTGAACCACTCATCGGAAATCCCGTTAGGTTTGTTGCCCCCTTTTCCACCACCGCTTCCAACAGAATCAAGTTTTTTAACAATACCTTGTGCAACAGCTGCAATCTGCTGAACCTGTGAGGGGTGTGCCCGTTGTGATATAACCTGAATGTAAAGAGAGAGTGCTTCTTCAACGAGAGCTTTTTCTTCCGTAGATAATGCCATAATATATTCTCCTGTTAAAAACATCTGAAAAATACTATATTTTTACGATAGTAATCCACATCTCTATCTGGAATTTTAATTAATGATTTCAATACTATTTATATGTACGGGAAATATATGCAGGAGTCCTATGGCTGAAGGGATCCTGAAAGATC
This sequence comes from Chitinispirillaceae bacterium, assembly GCA_050301235.1. Taxonomy (GTDB): domain Bacteria; phylum Fibrobacterota; class Chitinivibrionia; order Chitinivibrionales; family Chitinispirillaceae; genus JAFGIN01. The sequence continues at coordinate 27,725 of JBNKZD010000259.1, forward strand.
GGTTGCTTGCAGCCGGCCGTTTTGATATCGCAGTAGCATCAATGGGTATCCATGGACTTGATTACAAGCCTGCGAGCTCCTTTGCTGTGCAGGTCTGTGATGAATATAGCATAGATATCTCGGCGCATCTCTCCAGGCCCCTTTTCCCTGATGAACTTCGCAATGCAGATCTGGTGTTTGTAATGGAACCGGTACAAAAGGAGTTTATTTATACCTTTTTTCCAGCAATGAAAGATAGAATGTTTCTGCTCGGATCGTGGCCGGAACGGGACAGCCCCAAGGGGATAGTTGCTGATCCAATTGGTGGTTCGATAGAGCAGTATCGAAAAACATTTCGAAAGATCAGCGCTCATATCGATCGGATTTTACCTTACATTTTTCAAATGTTTCCTTATCCCGATTTTAAATAATTTTATTGAGCAATGCTCCAACCACCATCAACTCTGAGAATTTGACCTGTTATATATGGGGTCTCTACCAGATAGCGGAATGTATCCAAAAGTGAGTGGAGATCACCCGTTTTATTCAGTGGAATTTTGGATTCCAGCTTGTGGAAATACTCGGGGCTCTCTGAGGAGCCTGGCAGCATGGCACCAGGAGCAATTGCGTTTACCCGTATTGAGGGCGCGAAGCGCAATGCCTGTTGTATGGTGATTAGTTCAAGAAACGCTTTTGAAAGACGGTAATTCTGGAAATTGAGATTTGGTTTATTACAGATTGCATCAGTGATATTGATTATCCAGCCACCAGCAGCTTTTTTGTGAAAGTGTGCTGCAAGTCTTGATGGAATCAGGGTATTAATCTGAAGAATTTGCTCGAGGTGGTTACAATCGTTCAGGTCACCCTGTGTAAAAATTGACGCACTGTTAACCAGACCGAACAATGTTACCGGAAGTCTTAGTGCTTTTTCTATAAGCTGTTCCGGTTTTTCTCTAAGTTCATGATATATTGTGGTGATATGAGGTTTAAGCGCAGGTTTGTGTTCCAGCAGTTGAGATAGCTCGGGCCGTTCCATTCTGTGATGGATGATTGCATGATAGCCCAGTTCAATGGAGTGTTCAGCCAGTGCAAGTCCCAGGCGATGTGATGCACCTGTGATTAAAATCGCTTTAGAAAAAGAGTTCATAATGATAAAATAGATAGAGTACAATCTCTTGATGTAAAAAATTATACGGGTGGGCTGTAATCATATATTTTTATATCAGTGGCGGGCCCTGAGTTTATTCCTCGTCCATGCAACACACATCGCGATTCTCTATATTCAGAATATCGTTAACCTGTTACGGATGATTTCTGGTGATGAAAATTGTTTCTCAAATGCTTGATTCTTTCAATACGGTAGCTCATAAAGGGGTATCGATTGGTGATGCAATCAAGCGAACAGGGAAGTCACATCTCTGGGAGGAGAGGGATGTATCAGGGGGTGATGTAATTGTCATTCATTATATCAGCGCAATAAATGTAAATGAACAATCGCCATTTTCACTGCCCGATATTTTACAGATATTTGTGGATTATGGGGTTAGCAGTCATTATCTTATTGCCAGGGATGGATTGATTTATCAATTGGTGCCGGAAGAAAAGAAAGCCTGGCATTGCGGTCCCAGTGTCATGCCACCTCCCGATAGCAGAAAAAGTGTGAATGACTTTTCGATCGGTATTGAATTGATAGGAACAGAAACAAGCGGGTTTACACAGCCACAGTATGAATCATTGTGTGAACTCTGTTGCCATATAGAATCTAATAACAAAAAAGTGTTTACTTATGTTGGACATGAGCATATTGCGGGCGTGGACGCTGTTAACGCCGGTCTAAGAAGTGTAGCAAAAACAGACCCGGGCCCACTTTTTGACTGGAGCGGTTTCAGAAGGCGCATGAATGAATTAAGAATGCAGTATCATTCAATGTGTCAATTGTAATACATGAACTTAAGGGAGCATTGTATATATGAATGTATTGAAAAAAGGATATCTGGCGGCATTATGTCTGATGCAGACATTGTTAACAACGGGTGCAGTTTTCGGCGATGAGAGTTTTGATAAGCTCTTTCAATCGGGAGCGTTTAAAGAAGCACTGGATTATGCTGATGAAAAGCTTGCGGTAACTGATCGTGATGAGAATACATGGGTTAGGATTGCTATTGCTAATGATACGTTAGGGTTTCAGGAAAAAGCTCTTGCCAGTTTTCTTGTAGCCTGGAGATTAAATCCCAAAAGCACCGGTGCTCTTCTGGGAATAGCCAGAGTGTATAATAATATGAAGCAATCTGATGATGCGCTAACATGGGCTCAGAAAGCTTTTGATGCGCAACCATCTGCTGAAGCTGGCTGGGAATATGCAAAAGCCTGTATTGCATTGAATCGGGCATCCGAAGCAAAGAGTGCACTTGAAAAAGTGATTCAGGCAGATCCCAGGAATTCTGTTGCAAATAAAGCGCTTGGGTTGATCTACTTTGACGAAAGAAATTGGACCGGTGCATTACCGCTTCTGAAAAAGTCGATAGCAGTCAAACCTGACCCTGATTTGACTTTAAAATCAGGGAAAGCGCACCTTTACTCAGGGAATTATGACTCAGCGATTGTATATCTCAACAGGGCTGTTTCTGCGCAGGTACGAAATGATGATGTATATCCTGATCTAGGTCGTGCATACTTTGCAATAAAAAAATATGATCTTGCATTCAACAGTTTTGAAAAAACTTCTATCGGGCAGCTCACCGCTGATGACTTGTACAAATATGCATTTTCAAAAGAGACTGCTACAGGACGGAGCGCGGTGAAAGAGTATGAATCTGCACTGGATAAGTTTGGAACATCAACTACTCCTGAAGCTTTGAAAACGCGGGAAAAGATCGGTAGACAATCACTTGATGAAAAGAATTATACAAAAGCAGTCGGGCATTTTCGATTCATTACCGGAGTTGACACCGGTGGAAAAATTATTCCATCTGGATTTATATTGCTTGCTGATGCATTAAAGGGTTCGGGAGATGTAAAGAATGCGATCACAATGCTTGAACATGCCATTGCTGTCAATAAAAACAATGTGGAAGCGTATGTAAAACTCGGTGAGTTGTATCAGCAAAGCGGTGCTGATGAAAATGCAAAAAAAATTCTTCAGCGGTTGATCAGTCTCAGTCCCAATGATCCTGTCGTATATCTGAAACTTGGAAACTATTCTCTCAATGCAGGTAATGCTTCTGAAGCGCTT
>JBNKZD010000260.1:0-10521 GCA_050301235.1 Chitinispirillaceae bacterium
CACCCTTCGATTCAACTTAGGGTGAGTCCCGATGCTACAGGATGGCATAGTTATGGTAATTTCCTCTGTTGAAATCAATTATCTTGTGGTAAAATCGGAAGTGTTGGTTTAATAATTAAACATTCACAGAAAAAACCCAGCTTACTATCACTTGCAGGCACACCTCGGCTAACACCTTTGTTTTTCTGGCTGTAACCGCCGGGCATACACTGGATGCAATCAGACTCCAAGTTGCCCGGTACTTGATATTCCGCTTCCATTCTGACCTTGCGGATAGGGAGATGAGGAGCAGTCCGGACGGTTTTTCAGCAATTAGTTCACTATGGGTTATATCAATGCCAATAGTAAGTTTTTACAATCCAGGTCCTTCCACTGGATTTCAACTGTATTACATATGAACCACGTGCTAAATCACCAATATCGAATGAAAGTACGGGAGATGATTCGTTTACTTCAGAAGTCCGCGTATAAATACTTCGTCCGCAATAGTCAACTATCTTAAATGTATATGGACCAGATATCAATGATGTGTTTTTAAGGGTAAGTGATCTGCCATGAATTACTGCATTGATTGAAGCTGGCTGGATGACAGCTTTATTGTTGACAACTGGAGTCGGAATTCCAGGTTCTACACCTGTTGGATTTAACGAGTCAACATCAAGATCTGGCCAGACCCGTTTTCCCTGCTTCTGCCCGTTTGGGTTATTGAACGCTCCGAGTTCATCACAGTTCCCATCAAGCCAGAGAATGACTTTTTTAAAATCCTCTGCTTTAATAGTATTATTTTTGATGGCTGCCTGGTGGGTGGGGTTGAGAAGCGCTTTTCCCATGCGTGACTCAAGAGCACCGAACCGGCCTGGCAGTGTCCGTGATCCGGTATGCATGTAGATTGTACAGCTGCCTCCTCCAGTGAAGAAAAATCCATACCGTTTAGAAGATTCAGTTGCTGCATCGAAACTACCGGAGGTTGGACCGACAACACTGACATAATCCATTTTCTGCAATCCTTTTCCCTGTTTGACATGACAAGGTTGACAGGTGTTCTGAAACACCGGGTAGACATTGCGATAAAAGCCAAACGGGTATTGATCGGCAAACTCCTGAGTAATTTTTGATGGAGAACGGGAGAGTGCTTTTCGGTTAGCAAGCGGTGGCAGGGCTTTCCATTTATCTTCATGGCATCCATAGCAGCTCATCTGTTCGCCAGAATGAACGAATGTACCGCTGCGCATCGATTGTATTGCGTAACCGTTTGAATCTAAGAGCTGAAAGTAGATCTCTTTTCCAACGGGTGCTTCAAAGTAAACACTTCCGTCATCTTCAACAGGAACAACACCGATGGGAAAACGGGCAATACCACCACCCCAGGCGTCCCCTGTGGTCCCGATGAGTGGATCGTTGGTCATTGGCGTTGACTTCGGCAAAACCTGTATAATTCTCAATTGTTTAACCTTCGATCCACTCGGGAGTTTCCCAAGATCATCAGTGGCATAAACATTCATTATACTGATCGTAGCCTGAGGAGTCTTTGCAGTGTGGCGCTCACCTTGGTATGTCTGGACTGCGAGTGCGGGTGGTACTGTACGTGCTTTGATCGGTATGGGATAAATGGGACGTAAATTCGGGTCGGATGTAGTTGTATAGAGCACCTGTTTGCTGCCTGATTTGTTTAGAAGCTGGAGTGTTGAATTATAATTGCAAAGGTAGAGATCTTCTGAAATGGGCCAGGGGGTGCCATACTTATACTCTCTATTGCCAACTTCAGATTCCGGGAATCCGGCATCAGGGGTAACTCGGGTTACCTGTGACATTTTTCCATCATCAGGGATATCCTGGTTAATCAATACTAACGATCCGAACGCCTGTCCATGATGTGGACCTGCTGTGGCGATGAGCTTTGTTGATCCGGGTATTGCACGGGCATTATACTCACCCCAGGGGCGCAACTTTCTGCCGTCAGAAAAACCACCGGTATTCACAATTGTATTAAACGGCAGCGCATAATTACCATGGTAAGCACGTGGGTTGGTACCATCAGGCTGGCAGATCCAGATATGATGAGCAGCGGAGAAATCTCGGTCGACATAATCCCAGCGTGTAAATAATAACCTCCCATCGTTCATGACTGTGGGATGAAATTCATTTGTTTCGTGATAACTCAGGCAGATAATATCTGATCCGTCACTTTTCATCGAAAACAGGGTGTAGGTAGGTACTATGCGTTGATGACATCTTCCATATCCACCCCGACGTGTACTGATGAAAACAATTCTGCCTGAAGGCAGCAAGCAGGGGTGGATGTCATCAAAATTTCCATCAGTTAGTCTGGTTATTCCTGTACCGTCAATGTTAATCCTGAAAATGCTGAATCTGTTTTGAGGGCTCCATTTTTCCTTTCCCCCTGAAGACCATGCAAATAAGATGGTCTTTCCATCATATGATAAATCCGGAGAGAGAAATGTACCGGAAGTCATGAGCTTGCCTTTATTAGTACCGCTTGGAACCGTAACACCGTTCATGATGTTAACTTTCTGAGGATTGGTAGCAAAGTTTTTAAGAATAAACAAACCACCACCAGTGCGGCCGTTGTGACCAAAATATTGGTCACACATATGTTCACCATCATACTCATTGCCTGGGCCCACAATGCCACGTTCAATAAAAAGCAGGTCGGTAAAATCAAGAGATGGATTTGCCATCATCAGTTCTCTGTTAAGGGCTTGCGCTGAAAGATATAGAGCATCAGGATTTGATGATAATGCTTTTTTGTTGAGTGTATGCATAGTCGATTCGTGCTGTCCTTTAAGTGCTTCAAGGCGATGATGGAAGGATGCGAGGTCAAAATGCTTTGGATTTTGTGTAAACCCGGTCAGCATCGCTTCTGTCCGACGGATAACAATATCAGCCGGATCACGATCTGTATCGAAAATCAGAGCGTTTTTGTCGAGTACATTTGATAGCGAAGCTTCGGCTGACTTATTAAGTGAAGTTTTTTTGTTGTTGAGCTGCTGTGTGAGCTCAGCATACTGTTGATTCCAGAATTCTGAAATGGATTCATTCCCACTTGACAAAGTTACGGTTGCTAATGTAGCAATACAAATTATGACAGGTATATACCTGGGATTACGTTTTCGCTGCAATGCGACCATTTCTAATGTCTTCATAAAAACTCCTGTATTTTGTACCGATACGTAGTGTCTGTTAAATTTTTGATTATTAAACGTATGTTAACATTTACCATTTGATAAGTTCGTCTGCTTCCTTCTGGTTTAAATACACCAATTTAATCCATTCAGCACTATATGCAATGCCTGCAACACGAACCTCATCAATGGTACCTTTAAAGAACCGGTCCGGATCCTTACCGCCATCCGGGCAATGCCCAATTTCAAGTGGTTGGTCAGTAGCTAGAGTGGTATTGTTGGGAACAGATAGTATCGATGAGTCCACACAGATACCATTCACATAAAGAAATTGCTTTGTTCCATTACAAACTCCAGTTAAATGTTGCCATGAGCCCGTTTCTGCAGTTGCCCGGCTCATTTCCCATCCTGATTTATCCTTGAAATGCATGAATTCCCATTGATTTGCCGGCCTCAGTTGCAGGCCATACTGAAAGTTGGATTTAAAAACGATGCCATGGAAAAGGCTATCGATTGTATCTATCCGGACCCATGCACTCACAGTAAATGTGCTGTTTTCGTCAAAGTTGAGATGATCTATCGCAGGGCCTGAAATACTTATTTCACTGGACTCTCCATTAAATGATTGGGCCATCCCTATTATTCCTGGCACTGTGGCGGTTGCAGTAGCGATGCCATTAAATGAATTGCTTGTCTGATCTTTAACAATTGCATCGACAGGTTTTCCAAGATGCCAGACTCCTTTAAATCCTGAAGCTGTATCAAAAACAGCCGCGCCATCTGAATTGACACTCTGCGCAGCAGGATTACCCCATTTCAAAGTGAAATAGTGTCTGATACAGTTTGCATAGATTGTGTCAATTTTTACCCAGATTTCGGCAGAACCGCCAACAGAGTCCCAGTTTTCGATTGCAAATGGTATCGAACTTGTATCGGTTTCGGATCTGAAGATTCGGAAATCATCGCCATTTCCTTTAGCTTCATCAAAATTGAAGTTACTTTCAGATAATCTGATCAGAACGGGAAAATTGTTTACATTCTCATTTATGTCTGTCCCGGATAGAGTAGTATTTAAGAAAACATTTTTTGAAAAAATCCATCCTGTATAGGGAGCAAGTGTTACTCTGCCCTGATCAACTACAATATCTTTGATTATTGCAGGAGTGATGGTTGAATCAATACTTACAATGCGAATCGTGTAGGTTCCATACGGCAGATCTGACAAGCAATAATTACCGCTTGAATCAACTGCAACAAGTCTTTCAAGCCCCTCAACCTGAATAAAATGTGAATTGTTATTCGAATTGAAATCGACTTTACCTTTCAGGGATGCAAAAGGTTGAAGTGTATCAGTAACCGTAATAATCTGTTCGCTTCCAGTTTCAGAAATGTCGCATTTCAATAGGAAAGCTTCTTTAAACTCATCAGTTATTTCAATTGAATAGGATCCTGTTGGAAGTGAGTCAATGGTTACAGATCCCAGAGAATCTGTTTTCAGATCTATGGAACTTTTTGGACGATTATTTACAGAAACTTTTGTTACGTATCCGGCTGGTCGGATTCTGACTGTCGCACCGGATGCTGGCTGGCCATCCGATCTGCAGGCTATTGCAACTACGCGAGCGTTTCCCTGTTCACTTGTCCCGGCATGATCCGGGATTGTAATGCAGCCGGAAAAGAAAGCCGGTAGTATGAAAAGTATGCTAAGCATTTTTTTCATCACCCAGCTCCTTTGGGATGTTCATCTGACCGACAGGAAAGAGTTCGATTACCAGGGAATAGAAACTATCAATCTCCCCAGATCCATTATCAGCAAGTTCGATTATTCTTTTTCTGAAATCTACAATAACCTGTTTGAGTTCAGTAAGTTTACGTTTAGGGATTCCCATTATAATACTGGATATATCCCTTTCTGATGGAGGAAAACGGTCGATGGCTTCCAGTCCCAATTGTGCATAGGTACGATTCAACTGACGAATGGATAAAGAGTTAACTTCCGCGCCTGTTGTAATGTCCGGGTTAGTTTGCATGTATTTGCCATTTTCAAGTTTTTTAAGGAAACCCATACGAAGAAGCAGGTCAACACTTTCCCGAGCTTCAGACGTTTTAAGAGGTGGATTGACTGATCTGCCAAGGTGAGCGAAATCATCTTTCCAATCGAACGCTACTGCAAGTTCACGTATCACAGGATGATACCACTTGTCATAGTACTCGTAAAGGTGTACGGGGATCAGCTTTTGCGGTTTACGATAGCGAAGGCCTCGGAGTATTGCCAAGTACTTCTTTTTGGATTCCTCGCTTTTAGCCTGATTGAAGAGAACCAGATTTTCAAAAAATTTTCCTTCACGTTCGGAAAAGCCCACTCCTTTTATAAATGCTGTAATTGTTGATGGTGTAAGATTACGTTTTCCACTGACGACTTCACGATATATGGAGGGAGATTTAAGTCCTGCTTTCATACAAAATTGACGATAGGAAAAGAAACCGGATGTTTTCTTTTTATGACTGTAATAATCTGAGAGATAAATCCGATAATCGGTATAGAATTCTATTTTCTGCATGGTCTTTAATATAAGAAAATGTGGGAAAACTGTTTGTGATACAAATCAATTCTTCTAAAAAAATGTACCTGTTTGAGTACAAGCTCATCGTAATCGGAGATACAAAATATTAAAAATTTCTAATATATTTTAATTATATAGTGGTTCAGCAGTTTTAGCTGTATTTGATTTATTTTTTTTTATATAAAAACCAGGTACAGTCCCCCTGAATCACTTTTACGATTTGTGATCAATGTATCGAGGGCTTTGATATATGTAATATTTTATGTAAAGAACCACCTTCTGAAGCCGACGATTGGACAATATAGATACCCCGATGCAAAATCGTGCGATCGGTTCCTATTCCTTTCAACGGTACTCGTTTTCCCGAAAGGGTAAATATTTGTGTCCTGTTATTGACAGAACTGACATAAACAGGGCCGGGCCGTTTCTGTGCAACCACACCAGTTGTGCTGGGCCAAAAGCCTTGTGACTTGAAAAAATTCGTGCACCACACTTTCCCCGAATCCACTCCTGCACCCCAAATCGCGAAATCATGCCCTGCGTTCGGGAAAACTTTTTTTACCGCAATCATTTTTGTCAATGCCGCTTTGAGCATGAAGACTGAGTCGCCGTCGCGATAATCATCCCGGTCACCCCACATCAGAAGCGTGGGTGGAGTTGAGTCGGTTAAGTGGTATGCCGGAGCGACTGCCATTGGATTACGGGCTAACCCTCGATATATCGCACCGGAAGAACCGTTGTCAAAAATCAGCACCGGATAGAACAGGGCAAGAAGGTTAGGCCGCGAAGAGACTGTTTTGTCCTCTGCTGCATCTTCCATGCCGCTAAGAGTGCCGGCGCAAGCGCTAAGATGACCTCCAGCCGACGTTCCAAGACCGATTATACGATTTGGGTCAATCCCAAGCGAATCTGCATGCGAACGTACCCAGCGGAAGGCGCTTTTAACATCAGGAATACTACGCTCCTCCAGATACTTGCCAAGCCGGTAGTCAGGTGCAATACAAACAAAACCCTGCGCTGTAAAATATTTCCAATATGGTTCGAACTGTTCTACACAGCAGAACTGCCACGCACCTCCAAAAACCGTAACGATTACCGGCCGCTTGTCTGTTTTGCTCCAACCGGGTGGATTGAAGATCCTCAGATTGAGTGATTCATTAGCACTAATTTTCTTGAAAACAGTAAGTGTTCCACCCCCGGTATACCCGTTTTCAAGCGGAAGGTGCGAACAGGAGAAAACGGTTTCAGATGTGATAAGCATTATGAATGTAGTTAAGAAAAACAGTCGGGCTATCATTGAATTCTCCTTGTTAGTCATTCCGTATACTCAATTTCTGAAAAGTCTGATTGTCTCCCTGCGACCTGCACGCTCCGGATGGAAATATAATACGTACCTGATGTCCAATTCTCTCCAACAGTTAATTCAGAAACTCCCGCCGGTACCTTTACCTTTTCAACCACCCGTCCGAGTATATTCAGAACAGTAAGGGATGTTTCCTCATTATTACCTCTGATTTTTGTATCAAATCCGTGCGGTGAAAGGTTAGCTTATATAGCTTGCCGAAACCATCACTTACGGGACCTTCCTTATCCGAATAGGAAACATACATGGTAGATCCCCGAAGCGCTGCCCGATGTGGCATAAAACTGGTGGTTGCTGAAATGTCGGTAAAGGTGGCACCACCGTCAGTACTCTTGTAAAGGTTTGCGCTACCGATTCGCGAAACACCTATGTACATGGTTTGAGTTGCTCCACCCACAACACTGCTCGCGGGATCAAAATGAACAAAACATATCCCGTTCCCGTTGGTAGTTGTAGTTACGTCGCTCCAGGCCTGATTCCAGGTAACGCAGGCATCCGTAAAAGTATTTCCTTTGTCTGTGGATTTCAATATCGCGGTTCTTCCGTTGTTGATATAAGAGGTCCCGCAGAGCATATACACATTATTGGCGTTCTGCGGATCCAGCGCCAGAGCTTCAACACTAAAAAATCCATTTTCTGACTCATTAATCCAGTCCAGCAACTACACCCATGTATTGTTTACCGCATTCCAGCGATAAGCTCCGCCCACATCGGTGCGGCAATACCTGTCACCCGATGTTTTATGGGTAACTATGCTTGTAGAGTAGTATACATCAGCTCACCATGAAGTACTCTAAAAATATTGCTTTAAACTGAATAGTTACTTGGAAACGAACATTAATCATTGCCAAAAAATATAGTAGTAAGCAGTCGCGTTCTGGTTGGTTTTATTTAAAAATAGTATTTCAGATTAAAATATGGCTTAAAAAACACTTTTAGTAGCTGCGAATGAATATAATAAGCGTTGCCAAATTAATTTGACTATATTTAAAACAAATAGTAGTTTGCACTATCGATACACACTATAGATGTGCAATGACAGCGGCAAATTCGAGTCGACCAATTCGACTTCTGTTACCGGCGTCTGAACACACCTTGATGGATGTACGTTCTGGAAAAAACCGGTAACTTTAAGTAAAATAAAGAAAATGGCATTTCAGGATCTTAGCTAAGGAGATGACATGAATATTCGCGGAATGAAATTCTTTTTAACGACTCTTGCAATTATCACTGTGGCGAGTTTACATCCTCACAGACAATTGCTATAAACGGTGCCGATTCCGGCAGAATTTTCGAAGGCGTTGGCGGATTGCAGTGGGGGGGGGAGCTACCTCCGTTTTACTGATGTCGTATCCTGGACCCTACCGGAGCCGCCTGGACATGTCCTTGATGGGTGGGCAACGAAAACTTATGGAGCCAGGATATGTGTGATTAATTCTTTTTTGTTAGAATGAAAATTATTTAACCGGTAAATGACGTGGATATTATTACTTTCAAAATTTTTGATTTCAAGAAAGGTCTGTGATGAACATGAAAAGAATCTATGATTTTACAAAAACTTTGTTATTTGTTGTATTTACAGTCCCATTATTATCTCAGGCTGAAGTCCTTATCACGCCTGATAATGCACAAATCAATTATTACGGTAGATTCGACTTTTCAAATCCATCGGCGCCCAGATTCAACTGGTCCGGCTCTATCATTGAAGCGGCCTTTTCAGGCAATTCAATTGGCATTAATCTTAAGGATGGCGGGGCGGATTATGATATAGAAATTGACGGGAACATCGATACGATTATCCGGACTGAATCAAACACTTCCAAGTACGTCATCAGTTCAAAACTTTCCACAGGAAACCATGTTATCCGAATAATGCAACGAAGTGAAAATCACTGGGGTGCAGCTACTTTCGGCGGTTTTTATCTTGCAGATGGAAACAAGCTCCTTACCGCACCACAGAAACCGGTCAGAAAGATCGAATTTATCGGTGACTCCCATACTGTTGGATACGGTAATGAGAGCAGCAGCAGGACCTGCAGCTCGACCCAACTACGTTCGTACACCAACACAAACCGCTCCTTCGGACCAATTGTCGGTAAAGCATTTCATAGTCAATATACAGTTCTGGGCTGGTCCGGTAGAGGCATGGTGAGAAATTTTGGTGATGCTGCGAAAAAATCCGCAGATCCATATCCTAATTCCTATGGCAATACACTTGGCGCAATCAGTGGAAGCTGGGATTTTACAAAGTGGATCCCTGATTTAGTCGTGATCAGCCTCTGCACCAACGATTTTTCAACCACACCGTACCCCGATGACACGATGTTTATCAATGGCTATCATAAGTTCATATCCCATGTTCTCAGCAATTACAGTAACACCTCAATCTTATGCGTATCATCCCACGCAGGACGTGCCGATACCTGTATAAAAAGAGTTATCAGTGAAGAAAACTCGATGGGACATAATAAAATCTATTACGCAGAATATCCTCAAAATCTTACTTTTAATGGTTGCGACTGGCACCCCACCGTCGCTGATGATAAGTTGCTAGCCGACACACTTATAAGTGTCATTATGCGTAAAATTGGCTGGGACACCTTAAATCAGACAACAAATGTGCAAAATCATAATTACCCTTGCAAATCTCCAATTACAATCAAACTTGTGGATTCATGGAATGGCACGTTTGAGATAGAAGTTTTGTCAAATGACAAATCAGTCGATCTTGAAATCACTGATATTCAGGGACGCTTTGTATCAAAATTGATTAACAATAAAAATCATATTGTTAAGTGGAATACGTCCGGTTTGCGCTCCGGAATTTACCTTATAGGTAACAGCTATTACGGCTGGAAGAGAGCTGTTGTAAAAAGGGTGTAGTCCCAAAATTAAAATGCCTGTACTTTCAGGATGTTTAATTTTTTTATTACCTAATAAGGGGAAGCTGTACAGTGTATCATTTTAACAAGGAAGAACTATGTGGTTTAAAAGAAACCTACTGTCCTACTTATTAATTATTGCAATCGCGTTATCTATTGAAATAACAGCAGCACCGGTAACAACAGTTCCGTGGCATGGATATAGAGGTGCGGTCAGTTTTACCTTTGATGACGGGTGTGAGTCACAATTGACCAATGTAGTTCCGGCGCTGAAATCCCGTAATATTCATGCGACATTCTTTTTAGTTGGTGTTCCCACTTCCAACAAGACGGCATGGATTCAGGCTGCGCGCGATGGAAATGAGATAGGAAATCACACCTGTACTCATCCGAATCTAACTACAATTTCCAACCAGGATAGCATTACTAAAGAAATTGTAGATGAGGCGCAAGCTTTGCGGGCGCTGGACACATCAATTCAATGTGTTACATTAGCATATCCTAATTGTGCAATAAATACTCAGATCAATGCTATTGCTGATCAGGAAAATATCATTGCACGTACATGT
>JBNKZD010000261.1:0-31144 GCA_050301235.1 Chitinispirillaceae bacterium
ATGTAAGTAAATAATTTTTTCAAGTCATATGCATACTTTACTTTAACGATATACAATGATATCACAACAACAATTAAATTTACAATTTGGTAAAATGCAAAATATTGTACAATCTGATATTTATTACCCACAAAGAAATAATAAACAGATCCAATAATTATTAAGCTGGAGACCAATGTTATTCGCTGATAATAATATGATTCTAATCTAACTCCAAAAATCATCAATACCATCTTTTGTAATACAGTTACAGGCGTAAAAATTGATAGTATTAGTAATAAGTTGGAAGCGGTTGAAATTTTAACTTTCGAATCTAGGCCTTTAATTAAATTTTGTGGATGAAGACTAAAATAAAAAAATACCATAGCAGACAATAGTGTAAATATAAGTAAAATAAATATACTAAAGCCAATATATCGCATTTCCTCCTCTCGATTGTCTCGGGCGTAACACTCCGAAGCATATTTCTGCCCAGATCTTAAAAATCCTAGGTCAGCATATGTCAAATATATGGTAATAGAAACGCATACCATATATATTCCATAAATTGAAGGTTCTTTTGATAAAAAAGGTGTTACAATAAACATTGAAAGAAACTTTAAAACAAATGAAAAGCCTTGCCATATATATGTTTTTAAATAATTATTTAAATAACTCTTTTTCATATCTTATTCTTTTTTAACACCTTGTCAAAATTATATTTTATCAATAGAATTATACTTTTAGGTTTAATAATCCACTTAAAAAACTTTGACCATAAAATTAGGAACATCTTTTTACGACTAATAGAATCTTGTACACCTAGCCAATTTTCTATTTTAGTTTTAAATTCTTGATCAATACAGCCATTAAAGCACCTATACTGAAATTTTTCATACATACATTTATATACTGGAAGACTATCATAAACATTATATTCACCTAAAGGAATATTAATTTCACTTCTATTGACTAATATCGGCGGTTCACCATAAATAAAAAAAGGTATATCCATTTCGACTGACAGAGAGCTATATGAACCTATCATATTTGACGTTGTATATGAAAAACGTCTTATTATCTCATAAAACCTCTCAATAAATCGACGATCCGAAGTATTACCTGCTGTCACAACAGGTAACCCACATTTTTGAAATATCTTATATTGTTTATTTTTTACATCGTGCATGTGTAGACAAACTGTTACTGGCTGATATTTTTCAGGTAAAACTTTTAACTGGTGTGCATATTTTTCTACATCACCTTCATTATAAATACCAGGAATCGAATGTGCAGCAAATGCAACTGTACCCGAAGCCCCAGGTAACTGGTTTATATTATATTTTCTGCGATAATATACAGCTGGCGAAATAATAACATAACTTTTTTTCCCTGTTAATTTACTATAATTTTGAGCTTTTACTTTTGAAAACGAAAAAAAAACTGGAGCATCTGATTCCAGTTCATATTTATATGGAATATCGGTGCCCATTATTCCAGCATGATCACCTTCAGCTATTAAAGGTAAATACTCCGAATAAAAAGCATATTCACGGATATACTTTCCATGCCCATACAATTCTGTTGTCCAATAAACCCAGGGAGCTTTTCCAGAATCTGTATTTTTTGGATCACAAAGATCTAATAGTTCTCTTTCTGTCACAAATCACTTTCGCTAATATTTTTAACTTTTCTTGCAATTACCATCATGTGAGAAGACAATTTGTTTTCGGCAAAAAAATCTTGTAATTTCTCTCTTACTTCAAAAAAAGCATCTGAACCTAATAATTTTATAAAACTATTTTTTATCAGATTACTTTCATAAGCTTTTTTTACAAGGTCAACATCTATTTTTCCTGGTGTTTCTAATTCAACAATTTCAAAACCAGTCTTATTTAATAACAATGAAATTGACTTGCAAGTAAAATAGTTAAGATGTTCATGATCAATCGTAGAGGAACACTCCCTCAGAATACCGATTTCGAAGCCTTCATAATTTGGAAAGGTAAGCATCAAACCGCCTTTAATTGACAATAACTTATTAACAATCGACAAAAATTTAAATGGATTAAAAATATGCTCAATTACCTCAAAGGCGACAATAAATGCAAATTCTTCATTAATTTCCAAATCTTCGAGAACTCCATTATAGATCCTGAATCCTTTTTCCTTGCATGTGTTAAACAATGAATCTGTAGCTTCAATACCAACAACTTCCTTAAAAATATTTTTTCTGGCAATCTCTTCACAAAACAAACCAAATCCACACCCTATCTCCAGTATTTTATCTGTTCGAATTTCATATTTTTCACATAATTTTATTACTTTTTCAACACGTGGCTTAAAAATTTTCTCTCTTCGTACTTCGCAAGTTGAAGGAAAAATGTATTCATTAAAAAATTTGTAATTTGGAGATTGCGGATAAAATTTTCTTAGCAAGGTAATACTCGGGCGTGGAGACATATACAACATACCACACCGCTGACATTCTCTGTATGCAAAACCATTCTTTTCCATTTCTATTGAATTATTTTGTGTTTCACATCCTGGACAAGCAACTAATACAAATTCGCTTTTATTAGATAATAAAAAACCAACGTCATGCTCCAAATATTGTTTCTGTCTTTTTAACAGATCATCAGGCCGAATTTCTGCTTCTTTCACACATCACTCACAATTAATGATTTATATTATAATTTTCGTTCTTATTATTTACTTTTTTCAAACAACCAGTATGTCATATCATCAAAACCACCATTATCATATAACCTTCCCCAAAGAAAACCATAATCTATTATTTTTGCATTAAAATTCTCCATAAAATAACTACCATAATCCATTTTAAATAGCTTATTTGTTTCACCATGATACAGAATCGTTTCAAATCTTCTTGAAAAATATTCACATATAACGATATACTTCTTTGAATAATCATACATTTTTAACAGATTCCGATATAAATCATAAGGTGCAATATGAATGAGTACCCCACATGAAAAAACCAGATCAAATTTTTCATTTTCAAATTTTGAATCAAGAATTTGTCCATTAAATGAATTAACAGGCGAATAAGTATCTACTGCAATTTGAAAACTTTCTTTGTTAACCTCAACTAGTGATGGTCGTGCATTAGGAATAATCATTTTTAAAGCATGTATATTTCTACCTATATTGGAACCACATTCAAGAAATGAAAAAACTTCAGACTTGTTAACTTTGAGTAATATCTTGTTCCATCCATCAATCAATATAGATTCCTGAAAATTGGTATTATTTAGGCGATATTTCTCACCAAAATTACCAGCCCAAAAATTTGCTTGTTCATTCATTTTATTGTCCCCAATTAATGTCCATTACACATCTAATTTAGCAGATACCTACTCCATAAATCCTTTGGCAAGTGAACCATTCCAAAAGAAGATGGTTTTCCATCTAAATTATTTTTCCACCACTCCCCATTTTCGATCCACCATACTCTTGGATCACGAAATGTATCTGCTATAGCATCAAATTCCTTTTCACTCATACCGACATATGATAGCCATCTATATAAGTCCTTTGGTTTGATTGGATCACGTTCCATTACAATTTTGACACCTTCTTCACGGGTCAACTTTTTTGCTCTAATATCTTTACATACGTGATCTGATGCTCGTCCGTAACCAAATTTTATAAACTTCATATAATCATGAATACCATTCTCATGCATATCGTCCAAATTAGATAACGTTCTATATGTACGTTCAAAAGGTTCTTCTGAAGCTTTAAAACCATACTTTTCAACTACCATAGCCCCATGCTCATTTGCTTCCCATTTGAAATAATTTGATATAAATATTCCCCTAACTCCTACTCTCTCAATTTCTTCATCAGAGGGATACATCCATGTTATTAAATCTGGTTTTTTAAGCCCCTCTTTTAAATTTGCTTTATCTAATTTATCAAGTCCATTATCGATCATATCATACCATTCATATCCACGTAAATTATGTTCATGTCGATATCGATATGTAAATTCAACCAAATCATTATAGGAATGCATTCCTCCTAAATCCATGAATCCATGCTCACCCCAAATCATAAGTGGTACATTTGTCTGAACTGCCACACGTATTGGATAAGTAAATATCCCGGCATGAGCATGCCAATTCATATCTCCCATTATTCGAAATCCCAATCGGTTCATCTTTTTTAAAACTTCTATACTTGGCGTATAAAAAATGTGATCAACATTAAACACATCACGCATATTTATTAGATTTTTCATACCGGTTGGAGTATAATTGTTACCATGATAAGTAACGAGTAACGGATTTAGTCCAAGTACATTCTTTATAATATGTATTTGAAAGTAACTATCTTTGCCACCTGAAACAGGTATTATACAATCATAATTTGAGCCATCTTTGGATCTATATTCTTCGATAATGCGGTCGAATAACTTTCTTCTCCTATTCCAATCTACTTCATCTCTTTGCAAGCCAGTCCTACAACCACTACACATTCCCTTTTCGTCAAATGCTAAAGGCACAGCACTTGAAGCAGGGTACACACAATTTGTACAATATCTCATTGCAGGTATTTCACGAGTCATAAAGCAGTCTCCATATCTACATTCTAACAACGATTGAATTCTTCAATAATTCTTTTTTCGCACGTGGATAGCTATTTTCTGTAAAGTGAAAGATATTACCAGCAGCTATTCCTGATATTTCAGTCTCCTGTGCAACCTCAACAAAATCATAGAAGGACCCAGCCCCCCCAGCTGCAATTACAGGTAATTTTGTTTTTTTGGCAGCTTCACGTATAGTCTCAATATCATATCCATTTGCCATACCATCTCTATCAATTGAATTTAAAAACACTTCCCCTGCTCCTGAATTTTCCATGCGTTTTATCCAATCGTATAAATTTATTCTGGTGTCTACAGTACCATTTTTGACATAAACGATTGGTACATTTTCTTCTAAACGATAATCGATAGAAATTACTACACATTGTTTTCCATGCTTTTTGGCACATTCCGTAACTATATCAGGCGTTAAAAAAGCAGCAGTATTAATTGTAACTTTGTCAGCCCCATTTGAAATTCGTATATCGATATCTTCTAGTGTTCTTATTCCTCCACCGAATGTCAATGGCATCATGCTTACTTCCGAAATCTGTTTCAATAATTCTACTATCGAATTATTCGACTTTATTTTCAAATCATCTCGTCGCAAATCATATTCCCCATCTCTGGTAATATCGATATAGATAAGTTCATCGACATTCCATTCCGAATATCTTTTCGCTTCACTTACAACATTTCCCAGATTTTGGTGGTAAGAAAATTTTTCACTTCTAACAATTAACCCATTTTTAATATACAAAACTGGAATTAACCGAATTTTTAACATATTTGAGCCTACAGTCGTTACAGTTTTACAAAATTATTTAGTAATGCCAACCCTGCACCTTGGCTTTTCTCTGGATGGAATTGAACCCCATATATGTTTTCTTTTTGAAATGCGCAGCAAAAATCTATCCCATAATTACAAATCGCAATCACATTATCTTTATTTTCACAATCGACATAGTAACTATGCACGAAATAAAAATCATTTACAGGTAATTCTGCTGTTAATGTACTCTTTCCAACTATAGAGATATCATTCCATCCCATATGTGGTACGCATAGATTTATTTTTTCATCAAGTGGTTTTACATTTGCATTTACCCAACCTAAACCTTCGAATTCGCCAAATTCATAACTTCGGGTACACATTAACTGCATACCAAGACAAATCCCTAAAATTGGTTTTTTATTATCAAATACAACGTTCTTCAATATATTATTGAGATTCCTTTTTTTTATATTTGTAATCCCATCGTTAAAGGCTCCAACTCCAGGGAGGATCAATTTAGCAGCTCTGTATATCTTATCGCGATCATTTGTAACTTCAGCATTAGCACCTATCTTTTTTAAAGCTATTAAAACAGATGTAACATTCCCCATACCATAATCAATTATTACCACCATAATTCATCACTTCAAATTTAAATATGTATATTTCATTTCTGCAAGCGTCCAGTCAATTTCATTGTCAATGTCTTGTACCTGTACTTCTTGTAATTCATATGGAAAGCTGTTATCTGAAAATAACATTTTTTTAATCTTAAACTTCTCTACATCAAGCCAATAAAACTGGGCAGCATCATGATATGTCGTTTCTAAATCGTTAGATCTCGTACTTATATACTCAGGTGAAATCATAAACAATTTTTCTGAATTAATTTTTAATGCTCGTTGTATTGGATATGTAAACTTTACGACAGATACTACAGTATCAGCTTTTTTGTCTAAAAGAATTTTGAAGCTATTATTCAAATCCTTTGGTGAAAGAAAGGGAGCCGTAGCTAAAATGCAACATATATAGTTATAAAAGATGTTTGTACTTTCATATGTATGTATAACTTCAAATATTACATCAGTAAGTGTTGCAAAATCATTGGAGCACTTGTTAGATCGAACAAATGGAATTTCAGCTCCATATTCCTTTGATACATCTGCAATTTCTTTATCTTCGGTTGATACCATTATGGTATCAAAACATCCAGCACTTTTCGCAGCAGCAATTGAATATGATATGATAGGTTTTCCAAAAAACGATCTTATATTTTTCCGAGGAAGTCTTTTGCTACCCCCACGCGCAGGAATGATTGCTAAAACATTTTTATTATGCATTGTAATTTTTAAGCAAAAACATCATTTACAAAAGTACATCCTGAATATTCGATAACTTTAATAACATGATTTGGACATTTAATGAACAATAAACCATTGGATTTGTCTAGTACCGTGCCATTTTTTACCTCATAATTATACCCCAAATCACTTTTCTCACATTTCCAGATAATTATTTTTTCGCCTGTTTTTTCCGAAACCGTAAAAGCGCCTGGATAAGGTAAAGTTTGTGCCCGCACCCAGTTTATAATACGTTGATCATGCCAATCCCATATAATTTTTCCATCCAATGCAGTTCTTTTTGGAAAACAAGTTGCATTAAAATGATTTTGTGGTACAAATACAGACTTTCCCGTATCAATCATTTCTAACGATTTTTTAACTATATTTGGATAATTTTCTTCAAATTTATTTAAAATTGTACCACCTGTATCTTTATTTTCTATCGGTATCCTAATTTGAACTAAAATATCTCCAGAATCTACATCCCTAACCAAACGATGCACTGTTATTCCGGTTTCACTTTCTCCATTAATAATTGCCCAGACATGTGGAGTCCTGCCTCTGTATCTTGGCAATAGCGACCCATGAATATTTAAAGCTTTATCTTTTACGATTTTTATTATACTTTCCGGGATTATATACAGATAATTGATCGAGAATATCCAGTTATTTGCAAAATCATTTAAAAAAGATATATCGGCTATCTTCCGTGGATTTCCAATAAAACATGGTATCCCTTTTTCTTTTGAAAATTTTATTATTTCAGACGATCCGTTGTCAGTCAACACATAATCAATTGGTTGCTCAATACAACGCAAAGTACTACACCCAAGTTTCCCGCTCGCAAAAACAATCAATCGCATTTTATTTTTTCTGAACTTTTAAGACTGTATAATATTTCAAACGTAATTGGTGTTCCCTTTTTGAAATTATCCGTTGCAGTTTTTCCGATGACATTACTAATATACTTTGGTGGAATACCATAGCCCGGTCTTATAGACCTCACCATCTCTTCTTCTATTTTTTCTCCCTTATTGATATCACACGTAAAAAAAAGTGATCGTCTGAAAATGACGTTCTCATCTTCTATACCTGATGAACCAAAATGTACTGTTCCTCTTGCCATTTCAAAATTTCTTATTGATTTTACCATTTGTTTAAATTCTTTAAAATCTGCAGAAAAAAGTGCATCAGGACCACCATCACTTTTTTTGTGAATAAAATGCCTTTCAATAATATTTGCCCCTAAAGCAACAGCACCAATTGAAATTTCATTATGAATAGAATGATCGGATAGTCCACTGGGTACACCAAACATTTCTGATAAAAATGGTATCGACAGTAGATTCATTTGACCTATTGGGGCTGGATATGCACTTGTACACTTTAACAATGCGATTTGATTATTACCTTCACCCCTGATCGCCTGCACAGCCTCATCTATCTCACTTAAAGAACTCATACCCGTGGATAAAAAAATGGGCTTTTTTGTCGAAGCAACATACTTCAACAACGGTATGTCAATTATTTCGAACGATGCTACTTTATAAAGACTTACATCTAGCTTTTCAAGAAAATCAACGGCTGACTTATCAAATGGTGTAGAAAAAAAAACAATCCCAAGATCATCTGCGATTTTTTTTAATTCAGATTGCCATTCCCATGGTGTGTATGCCTTTTGGTAAAGCTCATATAATGATATTCCCGCCCAGGGGCCATTGTTAATCATAAAATACTTGTTCCTGATATTTAACGTCAAGGTATCAGGCGTATATGTTTGAACCTTTATAGCATCTGCACCAACCTGCTTCGACAAGGTAATAAGCTGTTTAGCATTTTCAAAATTCTTATTATGATTTGCTGACATTTCAGCTACAATAAAACATGGATTATCTTTGCCTATCTTGTTATCTTTAATTTGAATTTCCGTCATTTAAAATCCGCCTTAAATATTGGACATCTGATTCAAAATCATCTAAATTTTCAGATGAACTTTTTTTCGTTTCAATCGAAACAAGTGATTCATTGTCTATTTTTGATATCAAAGTCTTTAAATCAAAATTACCTTTTCCAAAATTCAAATGCTCATCAATTTGGGAATCGTGATGTCCATCTGACAAATGAAACATTACAGGTTTAAGACTTAAAAAATTATCTATCAATTTTATTGGATCAATCTGCATTCCATTTGCTGCACAAATTGCATGACCAAAATCAAGACAAAATCCCATTTTAGTGCATTCAATTATCTGGCTAATTTCCTCAAAAGAATATCCTACACAAGGTTCTCTCTTTAAACCGATTTTAGGTTTATTTTCGATTATCCCAAGACTCATCAATTCTTGAAAAGCATTCCTTGCATTTATTAATTGCCTTATTGTTTCTTGAATTGTTCCGCTGATTCCCGGATGAAAGATAACAAATTTTGGAGTTAAATTTTCTACATAACATTTTACACACTTTATCAATTCAAGATTTTTTCTTTCTTGACATTTCATTGACATGTTTAATCCAGCGTAAGAATGAGGGGCGTGAAGAATTAACGGTATTCTCAATTCTTTCCATATTTCTATAAATTTATACGAATCGGGAACAATAAATAACTCTATGAAATTATACACCTTTTTTTTAAATAACGCAATTGCACTATTAATATGTTGCGTATTTGTTGACCAGAGTTTTAAACCTAATTTCAATCATCCATCCTGAAAAAAACTTGATATACAGTCTATTATATAATCAACATCCTGATCGGATAACGCTGGGAATAAGGGTAAACTTAAGCAGGACTGGTAATATTTTTCTGCATTTGGACACATACCTTCAAAAAAACCATATTTATTTCGATAATATGGCTGAGTATGGACAGGAATATAATGAACCTGCGTCAGTATATTTTTTAATTTTAGATATTCATACGCCTTTCTTCTTGTTTCTTTACCATCAATAAATTGTATTGAATAAAGATGATAGCATGGATCCATATTTGATGGCCAAGGAGGAGTTACTAATCTATCAATATTACAAAACACACTATTATATTTTTTTACAATTTCTTGGCGCTTCAATTTAAATGCATTCAACTTTTTTAACTGGGATATTCCCAATGCGCATTGGAAATCTGTGATCCGATAATTGTTTGCAAGCATAACCATTTCATAATACCAGGACCCATCATTTTTTTCTAAAATATTTTGATCTTTCGTCATCCCATGCGATCGCAATAACCTTGCTGAATGTGCAATTGACTCATCATTTGTTAAAACTGCACCACCTTCACCTGTTGTTACAGTTTTTACAGGGTGAAATGATAAAATAGCAGCATCACTATGATTACATGAACCGCAATTGAATACATTACCTTCAAAAGTATAGGTTGATCCAAGTGAATGAGCTGCATCTTCGATAACTTTTATGCCATGTTTTTTTGCAATTTTCCAAATCCTTGGTAGATCAGCAGGAACACCTGCAAAGTCTACAGGTATGATTATGTTAGGCGAACTGCTTTTCTGAATAGTTTGTTCAATTAAATCAGGATCAATACACAACGTTTTATCAATATCAATGAAATTTGTGTGTCCCCCACAAAATTCAATACAATTTGCCGACGCCAAAAAGGTGTTTGGGCTTGTCCATCCAATAGTCCCAATTGACGCCCCTAAAGCTCTACTAGCAATATGCAAAGCAGTTGTTCCGTTACTACATACAATTGCATATTTTGCTCCAGTTAATCTGCATAACTCATTTTCAAAATTTTCTACCCAGGGACCAGTTGTTAAATAATCACTTTTTAAAACTGAAACGACCATATCAATATCATCTGCATCAATTAGTTGTTTCCCATAAGGAATTAGGTATGGTGTACTATTTCCCATATTCAGCCACCAACCATTTATTTAATTGTTCTTTTGTCATCCATTCATTATTCGACCCACTAGAGTAATGAAAATTTTCTGGGCATTTTATGCCATCGGATATCCGAATTGGATCTTTTGACCATTCATGAATTTGAGGCAAAATTTTGTAATAAGTCTGATATTCATACGTGTACTTTGCATCCTCAATACTGACCATTTCTTCGTGTAACTTTTCACCTGGTCGATTACCAATAATTTTTATTTTTGCTTGGGGGTTAATTGCCTTTGCAATGTCGACAACTTTCATTGAAGGTAGCTTTTTAACATAAATTTCCCCACCGACACTGTCCTGTAATGCATGCCAGACAAGTTTCACACCCTGTTCAAGAGTAATCATAAAACGAGTCATACGTTCATCAGTAATTGGTAATTCTCCTGTATCAGCTATCGATCGAAAAAAAGGAATCACCGACCCTCTGCTTCCCATTACATTGCCATACCTTACAACTGAAAATTTTGTCCCATTTGTTCCAGCATAAGAATTTGCTGCGACTATCAACTTATCTGAACATAACTTCGTAGCTCCATATAAATTAATCGGGTTACAAGCTTTATCTGTACTTAAAGCTACAACGTTCTTTACATTTTTGTCTAAAGCACAATCAATAACATTCATTGCACCATTAATATTTGTTTTGATATATTCAAAGGGGTTATATTCTGCTGTTGGTACAATTTTAAGTGCCGCAGCATGTATTACATAATCAATGCCGTCAAATGCTCTACTAAGCCTGTCTTTATCCCGAATATCACCTATAAAAAACCTTAACCGAGAATCATTATTAAATTTAGCGGCCATCTCCCATTGCTTCATCTCATCACGAGAATAAATGATAATTTTTCGAAAGGAATAATTCTCCAATGTCATATTAACAAATTTTTGTCCAAATGACCCAGTACCACCAGTTACTAGAATCGTCGCATTATTTAACATTTTTAGTCCTGCTATAAATTCTCAAAATTTCTAACAAATCAAAAACAATCGTTCTCTCATGATATATAATAACACATCTACAATCCTCTCACTCGCCCGCCCATCCCACAACTCCGGCACTTCGCATTTCTTCCATTTTCCGTTAACCGCATCCATCGCACACAGTTTAATCCTTTCAACATCAGTTCCGACAACCATATTGGAACCGATATCGGCTGTAATTGGTCGCTCTGTATTTTCGCGAACAGTCAAACAGGGAATTTTAAGTGCGGTTGTCTCTTCCTGCAAACCACCACTATCAGTGAGTACCAGACAGGAGTCTTTCCAGAGATAAAGGAAGTCGTTATAATCAAGAGGTTGGGTGGTGATTATGTTTTTTGTGTCAAAGAGTGATTTCAGCCCAAACGTTTCGATATTTTTTAGCGTTCGTGGATGGATCGGAAAAACGACAGGTGCACTATCAGATATTTCTCTCACCGCATTGAGTATTCGACTTATTTTATCACGGCTGTCAACATTTGAAGGCCGGTGGAGTGTCATACAGATATATTTATCGGGAAGGGAATTCTTCAGTTTAACTGCTTCCTGTGAAATTTTTGATTCTGTAAGATTCTGTAATTGATAATACAAATTATCGATCATAACATGGCCGACAAAGTGAACTGATTCAGCACGATGCCCCTCATTGATAAGGTTTTGTGTTCCCTGTGGTTCGGTAGTAAAAAACAGATCTGTAATTGCATCGGTAGCAAGCCGATTGATCTCTTCGGGCATTGTACGATCACCAGATCGCAAACCAGCTTCGACATGTGCAAGTGTAATATGAAGTTTTTTGGCAGTTAACCCTGTTGCGATAGTCGAATTCACATCACCGACAACCATTACCATATCGGGTTTTTCTTTCAGGCACACCCCTTCAAATTTGACCATCACCTCAGCAGTCTGAATCGCATGGGAGCCTGATCCCACCTGTAAATTATAGTCAGGATCTGGAATCCCTAATGTTTCGAAAAATGTCCCAGACATATTCTTATCATAATGCTGCCCGGTATGGACAAGAACAGGCGTTAAACTTGTCTTTTGTTTCATTGCCCGGATTATCGGAGCGATTTTCATAAAATTTGGCCGTGCACCGGCAACGAGGATAATTTTCATAATTGAGAAAGAATGTTAAGATTGAGGTTAAGGTTTAGGTTGAGGTAGAGGTTAAGGAAAAGTAGACGTAACTCTACATAATTATAAAAACTTTTAATTACGGCTGTCTTCAAATGTATATATCGATTTCTATTTGTTATTCTATTCATTATACTTCTTAACAATCCATTCCCTGCTTCTCGTAGTTCCCATTCGCTCGACATACCCAGCTTCTTTTAATTTAGCGACATTTTCTTTTACTTTACGTGAAGATATACCGATTGAGGATTAAGTTAATATAAAGGTTGAGGTTGAGAATAAGAATATAAAGGGTAGAAACTCAAAACATTGGGAACATTCCCCGCATTCTTTCTCTGGCCTCATCCTTAGCCTCAACCTTAACCTTCCTTCCCCGCTTTTTCTACGTCCGGACGCACCTTTCCCCCGTCACGTCCGGAGACGTTTTCAAAATACAACTTAAAATACTACTATATTTGCAATCTATCTACAAGTATTTTAAGCAGTTACAGCGATTTATTATTAAAGAATATTAATGTGGGGAACAAAGGTGGCTTCGAGAGCCTCAGCAACCGGTGGCTGAGGCTCTCGAAGTCCCGTGGCTGAGGTGTGGTCAGAGCGACTGATCGCTGATTATTTCACCCTTATGGAGCTCTATTACTCTGGAACAGACATTTTTTACCAGATTGCTGTCATGACTTGCCAGGAGTACCGTTTTGTTTTGGGTTTTGATGAGTTCTTTCAACTTATTCTGACATTTTTCCTGGAATTTTTTGTCGCCTACTGCAAATATCTCATCAAAAAGTAAAATTTCATGTTCAAGATGAATCGCTATGGAAAAAGCAAGGCGGAGGCACATCCCTGATGAATACTTTTTTATGGGTACATCGATATGGTCTTCCAATTCGGCAAACTGGATTATATTGTCAAGTTCTTTCTGAAGTGCCTTCTTGGGGGCTCCGAGAAACGCTCCTGCAAAAAAAACGTTCTCTCTTCCGGTATACTCATGATGGAAACCGGCCAGAATATCAAGATACCCGGCAATGGTTCCCCGTATCTTTATAGTTCCGGTGCCTGGAGATGTTACACCATAAAGAAGTTTAAGCAGAGTACTTTTTCCGGCACCGTTCTCTCCGGTAATCCCGAGGGACTCACCTTCATTGATCGTTAAAGAGATATTTTTCAGGGCAACATTTTCGTTCTTCGCAGTTTGAATGTCAGAGGTATGATCACCATTAAAAGGTTTTATCAATCTTGAAAAATGTGCCGTTATACGCTGGTAAGTACGACGATACTTTTTGGACACATTATCTATTTCAATCACTACCGCCATACTATTAAATCTTATCAACACAGGTTCGTTGTGAAACGGTAAAGAGAATCAAACCTGCACTGCAACACAACAGAGCTACAGAAAATCCGCTGACAATCATTGCAGTGGTGACATTTAGTGTTCCTGACATCGGATACCTGAAAATATCAATTGCGGTCGCTATGGGATTGAGTTTAAAAAAGATCTGCAGCTTTGACGGTACATTATTTACAGAATAAAATATTGGCGTTGCATAAAAAAGAAGGTTAATTCCATAACCGACAATGATCCCCAGATCTCTGTACGACAATGACAGTGATGCTGTAGTCAATCCTATGCCGATCGCAAACATAGAAACCAGCAGAAGAGCTGCCAAAAAGCATAGTACTGTAACAGGTGAAAATAATCGTGAATGATCATCAACCAACACCAGGAATAAAATTACCAGCAGCAAATATTGCAAAACGAATTTAAACAGATTACCAGCAACATCAGCAACAGGCACCACAATCTTAGGAAAAGATAAGCGACTGAAAAGGGAGTAATTTCCAAGAAAGGTATATGAAAGCGAGTTCACACTCTTTGCAAAATATCCCCAGAGTACCACCCCTGAAGAGTAAAACACAAAAGCAGAGCGTCCCTGAATCGGCAGTGAAATGATTTTCCGGAAAACCAGAACGAACATCAGTGATGTCAATACCGGCTGAGCTATCAACCATAAGGGGCCAAGAAAGGTCTGCGCGTATACAGTGCGAACGTTTTTCTTAATTAGTTCACTTATCAGGAATTTGTACTTAAACACATCGGTAATGCAGGAAAAGTCTATACCCGGGCGGGATGTATAGACCTTTGTCCATTGATTATCAGTACTCTTATGAGATTGTTTCAAATTACACCCATTTTGCAGAATTCGCCTATCGCCTCTCTCCCCAACCCTCTCTCTACTCGTGGAGAAAGGGGGTAACTGCACATTTTTCATCTCTATCCCCCTCTCCATTCCCAATGGAGAGGGGGGCCAGGGGGTGAGGCGATACGCTAAAATTGTGAAGTTTAATTCACTCCAATAATGTTTATAAATTGCGTTACAGTCATATCCATCCTAATAACTTATACCCAATAATACCATAATATTCATGAAGAGCCGCAGTTGAAAGCTTCAGAGCATTATCGACTGGAAAAAAATCACGAATACTATCGAAAAGAGCTGCACCCGATGTAAAATCTGCTGCTGCCGGATGAACTTTAAAGCCATATTTTTCAAACACCATTATTGATCGTTTCATGTGCGCAGCGCTGGTAACCAGTATTATTTCGTGCGGTAACCCCAAAGAATCTAATATTTTTTTGATATTTGGAGCATGCTGATGAGTGTTCCTGGCTTTTAACTCTTTAATTATCACATTGGAATCGATTCCAAATTCTTCAAGAAGCATGGCATTGTGGATAGCTTCCGGATACCTCTTTGGGATTGCAGTCACCGAAGTACCTGTTGTGATAATTTTTGTACCAAATCCTCTTTTATATAATCGAGCACAATGAATAAGCCGGTCTCCAGCTTCATTAATCTCAGGGTACTCACGCGGAAATCCCATAGGAACACCTGATCCACCTAAAACCACCAGCACTGCACACGATGTATCTGGCAGTTGTTTATTATAAAACGGTTTTTCGAGACTTATTGTTAAAATTTGAGCTACAGGTGGCAGCGAAAAAAATGTCAGTACACCAAAACATCCTATCAAAAACCAGATCGCGACTTTTTTTCTTAAGATGAAAAGAATAATTCCAATTATTCCAAGTGTAACCGCCATTCCAAGAGGATAGATCGGTAATGCAATGAACTTTAACAAAAGTGGCATGGTTGCTTAGTATTCTCCCCTGGAAATAGTTCAAAGGTTCAAAAGTTCAGGGTTCAGGACTCTAAGAATAAAGGTCTTTGAACTCTTGAACGTTGAACTCTGAACCTTTGAACGACTCTCTCTGTTCAGACATTTAAAAATAATTAATGAGGATAGTCTATGTCGAACAATGGCATATTCTGCATGGAAGGTTACTGGTGTGATGAGCGAGATACAACAATTTCGGTACAGCCAATGCTCGAAATACTTTTTAAAAGTGCTCATGTCAGTTATGCGCATCACTATATCCAAACACCGATCGAATTCGAAAAAAAAATCAGAAACTGGAAAAAATATCATCGCGATGATTACCCGATTCTTTATCTGGCATTTCACGGGCAGAAAAACTCTGTTTGTATTGGATCAACTTTTTATAGCCTGAATGATCTGTGTACTCTTCTGGACAACTCCTGCCATAACTCCATAATAATGTTCGCATCATGTAAAACTCTGCAGGTCCCGGAGATTGTCTTGAAACGATTTTTCGATTCTACCGGTGCCTGGGCACTTTTTGGATATGATCGGATGGTTACCTGGATGAATGCTGCTGCGTGCGAATTTCTCACACTCTCATCACTGCAATCAATCTCATTTTCGGGAAGAGGTGTTCGCTTGATAAAAAACAGATTGAACTGCTATGATGGTTTATACAAGACGCTTGGTTTTCAATTTTTTACTTCAACTGACTTCATGTAAAAGAGTTTGTACTTTTCTAGTTAACGTTTACAGTTCCGCCTATTTCTGAGCACGGCCTCAAGGCACGTGCCACACATTTTTTCTTTTCTTCCTCCTCTCCATTCACTAATGGAGAGGGGGCACGTGGGTGAGGGTTAGGGGGCATAGGCGCTAACTTAAAATTGAGAAAGTAATCCATTCGTCATGCCGGACTATGATCCGGCATCCAGTAAGCGAATTTTGCGGTCTATATTCTCACATGACGCATTCTGGATGCCGGTCTTCACCGGCATGACGCAGAACACTATTCCTTGTTAACCTTAAGTTGGCGCTTATGGGGTGAGAGGGTGAGGCGATTTGCGAAATTTGCGCTTACTCCCCATAATAAATAATCTCAGTCAGATTCTTCTTATGTTCATCTATATCAGTTACATTTACAGAAAGTGTGTCGCGTGTTTTTGACTTGTCAGGTTTTAGGGACACAAAAAAAGTTCGTCCAACATAGTTATTAAAATATTGCTGCCGGAGGTTACCTAAGAAAACCTCAATGGTAAAATTTTCCGGTGGGCTGGGATCCGGATCAACTATTACCAGGGTACAGACGACCGTTTTTAACAGTGGATTACTCAGATCGATCTCTTTATTATCCGTGCGGGGTATTGTATTAACGATTTTCAGATCAAGAGAATCTGATCCGTATATTGAAGTATTAAAAGAATAGGAATCGGTGTTTCCTGCAGAGTCCTTTACCGTAAGATTGATTTTGTAGACTCCTGTTTTGTTGCAGTCTGGTATCCATACTAATGAATCCCCATCAACAAAAAACGGAGGGTCACATTTGAAAGTAAATGGAGGATATCCGTTTCTGATAACAACCGGCGCTTTGATAGATGTTTTACATTGTATCAGCTCTGGCAGTTTTGTAACTGTTGTATCGATCTTTATCCGATCGGGAGGCAAACAGGTCAGCTCACTGCTGAGACTACTGGTTGATGATTTGCTGTCGCTTGCAATTACACTCCAATAGTATACACCTGCTCTTTTCAAACCGGAAACAGTACAGAACGTATCCTGTACCTCTTTATTAATTTGGAATGACCCATCAATAAATTGAAGCTTAAAATGGTATTTCAGCGCCTCTCCATCAGGATCGGAACATGACCAGCTGAACAGAATTTCATTGCTCTCTATAATAGTATCATTGCGAGGTTTCACTACAACCGGAGTCAGAGGTGGTTTACCATAATCGAGCCGTTTAACGAGTCTTTTTACATGATTACCTCTATCCTTAACATTCAATACAAGTGAATCCCGACCGGATACTCGTGCCTGATGAGACAGTGGTATATAAAATTTCCCAGAGTCAGTCGCGATGGAATATTTTTCCATCCCTGATAGTACGTTGATTGTATGGTACTCATACAGCGGATTATCGGGATCGGTGATCGTAAAATAGAGTGTATCGATCCTGTTTTTGCTTAGATCAAGTGCACTATCCTGTTTTCTGGAGCCTGTCCATCGCAGTTCCTTAAGTTCAAACTCACGATTAGGGGGGAGCACCGTTATTACAGGCCACAAAGTATCCGAGAGCCTTAAAGTATCTCTTACAACAATGAAAAACTGATGAGCAACGGTATCTGATGCACAATTGGGTTTCCATTTGAAATACGGTTGTGCCTGATTGACTGTTAAATTGTTTTTCATAGTTCTATCGGTTATTTCAAAAACAAATGGTTTGGTTCCACCGCGCACTTTTAGTGGTATGCTTATCGAATCGGTACATGGCAACAGCGAGGGGAATTCATTCCGTGAAGTCACAAATTTTACAGTATCAAGCACTGTTTCTGATACATAGATAACATATGAAAAAGAAACCGCATAACTGCTCCGATCCTCCCCTTTGATCCTTACATAATGAAACCCTGCATCGCTTTTTTCCGGTGTCCACTTTATAACACCTTTTTCATCAATGAAAATATTCCTGACATCAGTAGAATCAATAGAATATGTTACAAAATCATTGAAATCATTGAAATCCTCATCCTTCATCTCAATATTACTGGTGTACAATTCCCCTATGCGAGCATGTTCAATTGAATCCGGGAAGGAACGTATAACAGGCGGTGTATTGTACCCTGTAATAATCGTATCATTTATGCTTCGATTACCCGTCCTGTCGACTGCATAAAAGATAAATGTATCCGGGTTTAAAATATGATTGACCAGGGTATCATAATACCAACGATAATTTGTACTGCTATCATCTTTCATCAATCTATTGTTCATCATAACCGAATCAATACCACCATCATCGTAATAGATCAACTCTATTCTTTCATCTTTTTTATTACTTACATAGCGACCACTCTTCAAAGGACTGCCACCATTTACAAGTACTTGTCTGATTGCTGGTGGGACGCTATCGATGCAATCTTTACAATAATTAATCATCAGCGTAGTATCTTCTATAACGTTTTTTATGGAATCTGAAAGCTCTATTCTGAAAACGGTCTTTTCTTTACTGAGAACTATCGGAAAATCCCATCTAAAACTGCTACTAAGATATTTTTTAACACTATCCCTTGGTGCAGTTGCTTCAAACAATGTTACGGTATACTTCATCGGATGATTTGCGTTAAACTCTACACTTCCTGATATAGTATATTTTTCCTGTGTAACTGTCGCGATACCACTATTAGCAAACTCCATAATTTTAAGTCTGGGATTTACGTTCTGTTGCTTTTTACTATTGAATTCCACATACACAACTCTCGACGACTTCATCCCGCTCCAGTCATCTAATGCCACTATGTTTAGCGTACTAATCTGAAAATCAGTTTTTCTGATTTTTTTTAAAAATGTATTTCGTGTGACTTCATCCATTTTTTGTCCGTTAACGTACACCCTGACCGGTGTGATACTTTTTTCAACATTTACCTTAAGATCTATTGAGTCGGTGCTGGTGAATAGTGAGTCCGAATCTGTTCCGGCAATTACAATCTGCGGAAGTGGGTCAAGTAATAAAACGTTGAAAGTAAAGGCTGGCGAATAAAACTTACCGTCATTGTCACATATGAACAACTGTCCGCTGTCACTTTTGACTATCTCATCAATTATCATAACAGCAGAATCATAATGTGATTTGATCGGTTTGACAGGATCAATTTTCCAGATATACTGTATATCTTTATCCTGCTTTCCATTGTTTGTAACCGCATGAAGACTCAGGGTATCTCCGTAATAGCCCCTGACTGTATCCTGACTGAGATCAGAAGTGATATAGTATCGTTTTTTAAGAATTACAGAATCACCGTTATGACGATAGGTGGCAATCCTGAGTTCCTGATACCCGGTATCATAAAAAGATACATTTACTTTTTTTTTCCCACATGGTTCTAAAATAGTCGTCGTATCGAAATATCGATTATTTGTAGCCCGAAGGGAAACCTTCTGAATAAGATTACACACCGTAAATAACAATTCAACAGAATCTGTAGTAAAAACAGGTATTGTATCACTTTTAAGGAATGTTTTAAAAATGTGCGTTCGGGCATTTGAGTCATCTTGAAATGGATTGTACTCCTCAACACAGCTTAACAAGGAAAGTACAATAAGAGCACACACGACTCTATATCTATTTTTATTGAAAACATTTCCCATTTTTTATATACCTTAAAAATTCACATTCTCTATTTTTACCAGAGAGCTTTTTTCTTTCTGGTTTTCGTAAGTGAACTTGTACCAATCATCAGAGCGTTTGATTTTCGACACCCATACTTCATCGAATTGTCCATCGTAATAATCAAGAGTAGACCCGAGCATCACAGTGCCAACTTCCCAGGTCAAATTATCAATAAAACTTTGTGATAACGATAATAAGTAGCCACTGACTAACTCTGCACCATTGGCAAAGATGGTATAGGATACCTTATCACTCAGCACACTCAGTGAAAAAGCAAGTCGTACCCATTCGTTCGATGCAGAAAGTAATGCATCCTGATTTCCCTCATCAAATTTCATACTTCCATCACCGACATCATCATATCGATACTTAACTTTAAGAAATCCGGTTTCAGATACAAAACTACACTGCAGAAAAGGACTGATTTTTATGTCAAACAAGCTCTTTACTCCGCTTCCGAAATTCATTTTTGCCCACGATTCAAATGTAATTGTTTTATCGGTGGCAGCAGCAATGACAACCTTTTTCTGGAGACTTATCTGATTAGTTGTTTTGCTGAAAGATACCGCAGATCCAATCCTTGTACTTATCTCATATTTATTATTTTGAAAATTTCCATTATTAGCAGCCCCACTTTCATCTTTTACAACATTAGGTTTTTCATTCAGACCTTCAAAATGATATACAGCGCCGAAATTATCCAGTGTGTCAAAGACAGATTTGCCATTAGATCTGTCCGGTAATTGATACCCATATTCCATTATACAGGTGGTATTTCCTGATGGAACAATGGTGTCGAACAGAACCCAGACTTCTGCTGTTTTACTACTCTGATTCCAGGTATTAATCTGGTAGACAAGCGTATCGGTTTTTCCGTTTGTAAGAAATCTGAATCCGCATTTTTTTGTAAATCCTATATTATTTTTATCCAACCTGATCAGTACTGGTATTTTTGAAAGTCCATCATTCAAAGCCAGTGTCCCCGCACCAATGGATATGCTTTTTTCCGGAACATTATATCGTACAATCACTTTCTCGATTTTCGATGTTATGTTGTTACTCTTATTGCGTGCTATGATAATCAGTGTATCATCAGCAATAACCTTCAGAGGGCGCTGTAAAACCATTACTGCGGAATCAGCATCAACGTTTACAGCGTAACCGTGTGAGGTAACAGTTATATTAAATGTATCAAAAACCGATCGACGTGATCGATCGATAGAGATAATCAGATTAGTTTCCCTGTCTTCACCGTAAAGATCAACTGCACTGTCACAATAAAGCGCAGTATCACTGCATTTGACGCTTATGTGACATCCGGAAGCTGATACTACCGACAAGTGAGTCTGCAGAGTATCAGCATTACCAATACTGTCAACAACCCGGACATTCAGCAAATAGGTCCCGGTATCATTGACAGTTGGTATCCACGTTAAAACCTCATTACTGTTTACGTTAATATTGAAAGTTTTTGTTTTTCCTATCAATGCAGCTGTAAAATCTCTTTTCGCACACCCTGTACCTTCTTTGATTTGAAGTTTTAATGAATAGGTGTCTACATCTGCAAAACAATAATTCTTTATTTTACCTGCATCATTACCAAACTCAATATGTGTTGGAGAATGCAAACTAAAGTATTGCCATTCACCGTAAGCGGTATCCCTTCCGCTGGCAACCGTGATTCGCCATCTGTAAGTATCAGATTTTCTTACCACCTGGATCAATGATGTATCCTTTAAAGAAACTGTTCTGACGATGGAATCCTGAGACAAACCTGTCTGAAACAGATAGTTTACATTTTCATTCCCGCCGCACCTATTCCATCTGAACAGGACCGTATCACTCTGTATATATTCACCTTCAGCTGGGGATAACTGATCCACAGGATATACTTTTAATGAGTAATGTACCGGTATTTTCAAAGTATCAACCAGACCTCCATGATCTTCACAGAACACCAGAAGTGTATCCTCTCCCTTTATGTTACTATTATTAAACAACAGCAGTTCATAATGGTTATTACTATCCGGTAACAACTGGATCTTAGCATTTGCAAACAGGTTTTTAACACCTGTTTTCAACACATTTCTGTCATTAAAATCGGGATCATCTATCCATATGGAAAATGTCAAAAAAGAATCGATACTTCCGACAACTGAAATGCCAGGTACGCCGTTTTTGAACAATAAAGAATCCGCTTTGATCACTGGTTTTGAATTCGCTTTCTGAACGTAAAAATCGAGATACAACGAAGCGGTTTGATCCATTAGATTTTTTGCAACCAAAGTGACTCTGTGATACCCGGTATCAGCTGGCTGCGGTTTCAGAATAAGAGTGTCATCTTTGATTATTATAGAATCCATATCAGTTTTCAAACTATAAGACAGCGAATCAGGTCTTTTGACAAATTTAAGTTTATATGCGTAATTTAGACCCGCTTCAATATCTGAAGAAATGTCTGAAGGTTTTGTAATAAATTGTACAGGAGGTATTGAATCCGAACTGTCTTTAAGAACAATGACTCTTACGGAATCAACAAGCAGATCATAACCATCAGTTACTGAAAATCGAAAGAGATAACCGGCTTTGTTAACATCAGACAGTGTCGTGTTCCAATGGATATGTCCTGTTACGGCATCGATTTTTACATTTTTACCGGCATTTTCAACAATACTGTATGTTAATTTGTCACCATCCTCATCTGCCCCCCGCAGAGTATCCAGATAGATATTCCCGGCAACAATTTGAACCTTATGATTCTTCACACTAAACAAAGGACGAGTGTTTTTTACCACAATGAATGTTGTATCATCACTCTGCTCTGCCGAATCAATAGCAGTTACTTTTATTGAATCAAAAGCGTTTCCAGTTGCTTTTGAAAAAACGGGAATTCTTCCACTCCATTGATTGCTATTGTTGTTGCATGAAAGTGAGTTGCTGTCAGCAACTACCTTTTTAACTTTTCCTTTGTCATCTATAGCCACAACCATCAGTTCCAGAGAATCGGTATTCAATACAACCTGTCCTCTGGAAATACGGGCATTCACAAAGCGTACATCGAAGATTGTCGGCTTTTTATCAATTTTATATTCCGGATCATATTTTACCGCTACGATTGCGGTATCAACCGCCTTTCGTAGTTCTTTATCAATGAGCTCCGCCTTAACAGTTGTCCAGCCCAATGGTAATGCTACCGTAAATGAGTCGATTGAATACTGTACTCTGGATACTTCTATTGAATCAACATTTTGTTCATTGGAAAAAATATTCAACCGGTGATAAAGTGTTCTTTTGTCATAATATTCAACATAAGTAAATCCTTTAAAAAAAGGGGTGTTAACCGTTATCGAGTCTTCATCCGGAAGGATTTTAAACCGCAGGTTTGCATCCGGAGTGATTACACCGGAATCTATTTTAACATAATATTTCAATGTGGTTTCGTTATGCCATTTTGAGCCATCCCTGAGCAAAATGTTTATCACCCCGACATTAGACGAAAATTCCTTAATTATATTTTCTTTGTCGACTTCACTATTGCCGTTGATTCTTACTTCCTGAACAATTCCGCAACCAGGATCGCTGATCTGGATATTCAAATAAAATGATTCCCCGCTGCAAATCAGCGTATCTCCAATTAGCGTTACACTATCTTTAAATTCCAATTGAGGAGGTGTAATATCAACCAATGAATATGTAAATGTATCAGCCGGGGAGGTATATTTTTTATCGGTAATTCTAATTAATCCATACCCATTTTCAGGAATTTTATCAATGAGCACTCCGGTCGTTTCAGGCTTTAAAAGGTCAACCTGATTATACCTGCCAAATATCCACTGATAAATAACATCCGGATCCAAGACCCTGCCGGCTTTGAATGTCTGCGGGTGCGATGAATCATAGCCACCAGTCAGGGTACTATTCCTCAGAGGAGATTTGACATAACAGTTAAGCTCTTTTTCTACAATTTCACCATTCGTCTTTTCCAGACGAAAGTTTATATTCATCATTCCAGTATCATAGAATGAGAATGAATAATTGTGCTGCCCGCTCCCTGGCGAGTCATAGTTGGCAATTCCAGTAGTATCAAAGTATCTGTTTTTTTTTGCCTCGATAGTTAATTTTTTTACCAGTGATGGTGCTGTAAAAATGACAGTATCAGTATGTGTCGAAAAAATATTGATTGTATCTGAAATTTGGGATAGAAAATGTATCTCACAGTTTTCAGGATCAGAAAAGGGGTTATAATCCTTTGAACACAGTGTTAACCCCAAAAGCATCGGTAAAATAAAACAGAGTACAAAATGGTATATTTTCACAGTTAACTCCGCTTTAGTCAAGTAACACTTTTCCCCTGGACAACCCAGTCCTCATAGTATTAAAAGGTAAACGATAAGGTAAATGCCAGCAACCCTGCAAGCACTCCTGCATACCCGATAACCATTCGCTGAACCGATTTGTCTTTTGCTTTTTTCGCAAGATCCCACTGTGTGGGTTCACCGGCAAGATACAGTTTCTCATTAATTGAGCTGCCTGGACTGAGTTTTGGGCTTTTTTTCTCTAAATCTTCAATGTTCTTAATTGTTTCATTGGTATAATACCCTGCAACGCCGGCACTTCCGATAAAACAAATTAGCCCTGTCCATCTGGTAATATTGCGTGCTCTTCCATGCGGATCCATCAATATCTTTACAGGAACACCATCGACAACAGCATCTTTTAATGGCAGATTGTATGAGTATGGCACATCGGGAATAACAGGTTTGGCTTCATTCTCGACAGTAAAATTAGCTCTACCGTTTTCATGAAAAAGTACTTCCGAGAGTTTGACAAATTTCGTTTCAGACAGAACACCCTTTACTGAATAACGAATCCTCACTCGCTCGAGATCTGTCCCGATACCGTCCTTATGGATATAAATACCATTCCAGTCATACGGTGTTGGATTGAGACTTGTGTTCTGATTATAGTCTTCATCGTTTACAGATGTAAACACGATATCTCTCATCAATGTGCCTTTTGCAATGAGAACACCCTGTATATGAAGACCGGTAAAATTCTTAAAAAGTAAAACCGTACCAGGTTCGATTTCAACAATTTTCCCTGATGGTACATAGATATCGGCGACAACATAGTATGGCGATTTATTGGCAGAAATGTAACGGGGAAGATCTCCTGCGAGCTGTTCAGCAATTACAACTGCTGAAAGACAAAATATGCAAATTACGAATTTTAACATTGACATGTAATCATTACCTTTGCGACATAATCACTTTAGAGGTAATCCGCTGCATCTCATTTTCTGCATCTTTAAAATAGCTGTGATCCTGAGCGGTCTGAAGTTCCGATTTGATATCATACCAGGCGTCCAGAGCCTGACTTTTATGATCTGCATCAGCCATCAGATCGAATTGTTTACTCTTACATTTTGCAGTCAGATACAGATATTCCAGCCGGAACTGCTTACCATCTATGAATGCCGCTGGTGTCTGCCTGCACTCTTTCAATAATTCAAGCGCTGCCCCTATATTATCCTCATTATATTTCATCCGTGCTTTCTCAAGAATAAACTCGCCGTCCTGCACACTGTTTTGGGTTAACATTTTCCGGATACCCGCGTGATCATTGAGATACCGTAACGCTCGTAGCTTGCACATCACCACTTTAGAATCTGCAGGCCCTCTGGAAAGTATTGTGTCGTATATCTGTAAAACATGATGATATTTTTTTGACTCAAGCTCCCGCTCTATGATAAGATTCAGGTCATCGGTAGCATAATTCAACCGCAAAGAATCGATCAATGAAACTGTGACATTTTGTTTTGATTCAGTTCTCTTTCCAGATAAAATCTGCTCAATTTTTGCTGCTCCTGACAGGTTTTTACCAGATGATAAAGTATTACTTTTTTTCGTCTCGTGCAAAGGCAGCGGATTCTGAGGAATTTCAGAATCATTACCACTATCTGCTTTTTCTTCTATTAAAGTTTCAACAGCAGCAACTGTATCAGAGGATTTACTGGAAGCCAATACCTTTTCAGAAGATCGATCTATCTTTGATATTAAGAAATAGCCTGACAACACAGCAGATGCAACAATAAGTGCAGCTGCAGCAATCAATTGAATGGGAGATCTCCGTTTCAGGGACAAAACCACACGTTCACCGCTGATTTCATTTATAAAATTTTTCAGCACCTGCTCGGGAGTTCTGGTAGTTACAGTCTTGTGTATTCTAGTCAACTCTGATAACAACTCTGTTGTATCCTGAAACCGCCTGTCAGGGTTTTGCATCATGCATCGGTGAATCAACTTTTTGATTTTTGGAGGTATTCTGGCGTTGAAATGATCCAGTGAGAGGTACTCATTTTTCACTTTTGCCATCATCAGCTTTGAGACATTCGGCTCCGCAAATGCCTTCTCTCCTGTAATCAATTCGTAAAGTACGGTTCCAATCGAATAAATATCCGATCGTATATCCGCATCTTTTCCTTCGAGCTGTTCGGGAGAAAGATATTGAATGGTCCCCAGAATAGCTCCATCGGTGGTAAGCAGTGATGCATCCGTGGGTCGGGCAATACCAAAATCCATCAGTTTGAGAATGCCCTTGAATGTTATCATAACATTTGATGGTTTCAGATCACGATGAATCACACCATTATACGTTTTCCCATAAATAACATATTCCTGATTATGAGCAAAACGAAGAGCTCTGCAAACAGTGATACCAATCGAAGTAATCACCTCGACAGGAAGTGCCCCACGCTGTATCACAAGTGTTTCGAGGGTAATGCCGTTTATCCTCTCCATTTCGATATACGGTAACCCATTCCACTCGCCCACGTAATGAATCTCAACGATATTGGGGTGTTGCAAACGCGCAGTAATTTTGATTTCTGTTTCGAAACGCTGCTTCGCTTCAGGAGTGTAATTGGGCTGAAGAAGTTTTACGGCTCGGCTTATTTCAAGTTGTGGATTCCATATCTCATATACATTCGCCATTCCACCGGTGCCGAGTATCCCCGTGATGAATCCTGAACCCATTGGCTCATTTTTGGTCCCATCCGGAAGGATAACCGTATTGTGCAACCTTTTAATGGTCAGATCAAGGTTTGAAGGTGTACTATTTTCCATAAGATTGTGTATGAATCAGGGAACATCTCCAACAAAACATGGAAATAAACTTGAAATTAAATCCGTATTGATATACCAATTAAACAAAATACAGTATATTAGTCCTATTTAATATATATATTTCTCACTTTAAATAAATTAAATACATATTCAGATAATAATCAAAATTATCTTAGGTGGGAGTTTTATACATGGCCAGAGTCATTGAAGAGGTTTCAAGAACATTTTCTGAGTACCTTTTGCTTCCGGGGCTTACCCAAAAGATTCATAGACCGGAGAATATCTCTCTAAAAACACCTGTTGCAAAATTTCGTTCAGGGGAGGAATCACGCCTGAATCTTAATATGCCCTTTGTTTCTGCGAGTATGCAGTCTGTTTCAGGGTCCGAAATGGCTATTGCTCTTGCCCGACGTGGTGGGTGTACGTTCACCTATTGTTCACAATCAATCGAATCCCAGACCCAGATGATCACTAAAGTGAAAACTCATAAAGCGGGTTTTGTGCAATCAGACTCTAACCTTCATCCCGAAAACACTCTTGCCGAAGCACTGGCTCTTCGCAAAAAGACCGGACATTCAACCATGCCGGTTACCTCTGATGGTTCAAAAAACGGTATGTTTCTGGGAATCCTTACTGATAAAGATTTCTGGGAATTTGAAGATGATTTAAATTCACCCGTTTCCCGGTACATGACCCCAAAAGAAAATGTCGTCTACGGAATATTAGGAATTACGCTCCATGAAGCCAACAAACTGCTTCAGGCTAACAAAAAAGAGTGTCTTCCAATACTCGATAGCCATGGTAATCTTCATTCTCTCGTCTTTAAAAAAGATTATTTTGACCACATGACTAACCCTGATGAACTTCTCGATAACCAGAAACGACTGGTCGTTGGAGCAGGTATAAATACCCACGACTATCAAACAAGAGTACCGGCACTACTTGATGCTGGTGCTGATGTTTTTTGTTTTGATTCATCAGACGGTTATACCGAATTTCAAAAAGAGGGTACCCAATGGGTGCGAAAACAATTTGGTAAAGATGTCATTGTTGGAGGCGGTAACGTTGTCAGTGGTGAAGCATTTCGTTATCTTGTCGAGGAAGCAGATGTTGACTTTGTTAAAGTCGGTATCGGCGGTGGTTCTATCTGTATTACCAGAGAGCAGAAAGGGATTGGACGCGGTCAGGCATCAGCACTCATGGACGTTGTCGCAGAAAGAAACCGCTATTTCAAGGAAACCGGAATTTATGTGCCGGTATGTTCTGATGGTGGCCTTTCAAATGATACTCAGATAATTATCGCACTTGCAATGGGTGCAGACTTTGTCATGATGGGCCGTTATTTTGCAATGACTTACGAAAGTCCGACCCCTAAAGTTTCCATTCGGGGAAGAATGTACAAACCATATTGGGGAGAAGGATCCAACAGAGCAAGGAACTGGCAGCGCTACAACCAGTCTTCAGATGCAGAAAGTGGTCTTAAATTTGAAGAAGGTGTTGATGCATATGTACCGATCGTCGGCTCGCTTCGGGAAGTACTCAGTGTTACCGCCGCAAAGCTAAGATCGACAATGTGTAATACCGGTGCATTGACGCTAAAAGAGTTTACCGACAATGCAGTACTTACCAGAATCTCGGAACAGTCTTTCGTTGAAGGCGGTACATCAAATGTACTATCCCTCGAAAAGGATCTTCCCCGGGAAGTGTAAAAGGGAATAGTGACTGAGTGACCGGGAGACAATTGGACGTTGAGGATCTTGGCATTGGCACGGCCTTAAAACACGTGCCATCCTTTTTTACAGAACGCACCTTAAGCGAACGTTACATTTCTCAAAACTCCAGTTTAAATTCCTGAAACAATTTTTAAGCACCGAACAATATTTAAAAGTCTTCTCCGTATTTACAAAGAAGTCATTCTCGAACATTAAAAATTAATCGATATACGGAGGAGTTACTATGAGTATTCGACAAAAGAAGTTTCCGCTCTTACACATTTCAATTGCAGCAGTGTTAGTGTTTGGTGGAGCAATCTATTACAGTTGTTCATTTGCAGAATCCGACCGTCCATCAAGAGATGCGGTGGAATTCGGCGCAAAAAAGCAACCCGAAGTTAACATTCCCCCGTCTTTACAAAGTTTCAGTTCGGTCTTTGCAGATATTGCAGAGAAAGTTGTTCCAACCGTTGTTCAGGTTATTCCAACCAAAATTGATACCGTCATATTTTCCAACAACCCGTTCTACCAGTTTTTTGGTGATCAGTTCGGTATGGAAGATTTTTTTGGCATGCCACGAAACAACCGCAGGAGAACTCCTCCCGTACAGAAAAAGGAGTATCGGCAGCAAAGCCTTGGGAGTGGTGTTATAGTATCAAAAGATGGGTATATTCTGACCAATTACCACGTTGTAAAAGGCGCAGACGAGATCGAGATTAAGACATCAGATAAGCGCAGTTTCCAGGCGACCATTGTCGGTTCAGATTCACTCACCGATGTTGCAGTTGTCAAAATCAAGGAAAAAGTAAACGATCTGCCGGTTGCATACCTTGGGAATTCGGATAATTTACGCCCCGGAGATTGGGCTCTTGCTATTGGTAATCCATTCAGTTTGTCGTCATCGGTTACCCTGGGGATTGTCTCAGCTCTTGGAAGAACTGCAAGTAATGATGCAAATTCCTATCAGAATTTTATCCAGACCGATGCAGCAATCAATCCGGGCAACAGCGGTGGTGCCCTTGTAAACATTCGCGGAGAGCTGATCGGTATCAATACAATGATTTACACGCAGTCCGGTGGTTATATGGGAATTGGGTTTGCTATCCCGATCAATATGGCACAGAAGATCATGGAAGATCTCATCTTTGAAGGAAAAGTTTCCAGAGGCTGGCTGGGAGTAATGATTCAGGAGCTTGATCAACCAACCCGTGAAGCATTCGGTCTTGATAGAAACTCACAGGGAGTTCTCATTGGTGATGTCTTCCCTGATCAACCAGCTGCAAAAGCCGGAATTCTTCGTGGTGACATTGTAACTGCCGTGGACGGAAAAACGGTCAC
Organism: Chitinispirillaceae bacterium; assembly: GCA_050301235.1. Taxonomy (GTDB): domain Bacteria; phylum Fibrobacterota; class Chitinivibrionia; order Chitinivibrionales; family Chitinispirillaceae; genus JAFGIN01. The sequence goes on from JBNKZD010000261.1 coordinate 30,454, forward strand.
CAATCCAAACGAACTTCGCAATGCTGTAGCTGCAATCCATCCAGGTAAAAAAGTACCGATCGAACTGCTTCGATCAGGTAAAAAGACAACCGTCTATGTAACATTGAGTGGTCGCGATAAATCGCAGGTTGCAGAAAAAGAGTCTAAAAGCAGTGAATCAGGTGAAAGCAGTAGTGAAGACGTTTCGAAAAAGCTCGGTATCAAGGTTAGTCCGATCACACCTCAAATCAAATCGAATCTGGGCTTGAAATCAGATATCAAAGGTGTCGTAATCACCGGTTTTGAAGAAAAATCCATATCTGCTCAGGAAGGTCTTCAGGAAAACGATATTATTATTGAAGTGAACCGAAAACCAGTGACTTCAATTAAGGAGTTTAAAAACGCTGTTAAAGACCTGAAAACTGGAGATTCTGTGCTGCTGCTCGTTCAGCGAGGAGAAAACACATTCTTCAAGGCGTTTAAAATTAAATAACTATCCAAAATTCGCAGTCGCCTCACCCTCTTGGGTCCTCCTCTCCATAAGGATGGAGAGGAGGAAGCATTAAACCTTAAAACCGCAGTAGATTGACGCGGATAACGCGTAATCTATTGCGCATAAAGGGTTTCAGCTCTTTCGGTCTTATCACCTGTAGATAAAACCTTCAAGAGCTTCAACCCTTTCTGCATCAATATCTTACGGTTCTCCACTGCC
>JBNKZD010000262.1:0-19346 GCA_050301235.1 Chitinispirillaceae bacterium
GGAGACGGGGAGGGGGAAGAGTTCACACGTAAAGCAAAATAAACAGCGTCAGTTAGCTAAGATTTCTCCCCCTCTCCATTCACTAATGGAGAGGGGGGTAGGGGAGTGAGGCGAAACGAGAACCATGAGAATTTCGCACACCTCAAAACTTCACTAACAAAACAGAAACCTGCATTAAAATGCAGGCCACCCAGACGAAGGGGAACGCCCAAAATATTCTCAAAAAGAATCCTAAAAAAACTAAGATAAATTACATCAATACGGTTTTAATTCTCTCAAGCGCCACCTGCACCTTCTCGTACATGTTAAATGCACTGATCCGGATATACCCTTCACCACATGAACCAAAACCTGCACCCGGTGTACATACTACAGCTGCTTTCTGAAGAAGAGTATCGAAGAATTTCCAGGAGTCCATATTGCATTTTACCCAAATGTAGGGTGAATTGGCTCCACCAGTGCAGGTAAATCCAAGGCTTGTCATTGTGGAGCGGATCAGCGCTGCGTTGCGCAGATAGTAATCGTTCAACTCACGGATCTGTTGCGGTCCTTCTTCGATGTAAATTGCTTCGGCAGCGCGCTGGACAGGGTAGGAAACTCCGTTGAATTTTGTGGAATAGCGTCGGTTCCAGAGTGCCTGAAGAGAGTGCTTGTTGCCGGCGTTGTCGTAGATCATGCAGTCTTTGGGAACGATGTTATACGCACAACGTGTACCTGTAAATCCAGCCGTTTTGGAAAAACTTCTGAATTCCACAGCAACTTCACGTGCACCCTCAATTTCATAAATCGAGTGCGGAAGTGATTCATCTCTGATAAATGCCTCGTAAGCAGCATCGTAAAGTATAAGTGCTTTTTCTTTTCGCGCGTAATCAACCCATTCTTTCAACTGGGCTTTTGTTGCCGTCGCACCGGTTGGATTGTTCGGAAAACATAAGTAAATGAGATCAACTTTTTTATCCGGAATATCTGGAACGAACCCATTTTTTTCAGTACTTTCGAGGTAGACAAGTCCATTGTACCGGCCATTCACAGATTCACCGGTGCGTCCCGCCATTACGTTTGTATCCACATAAACCGGATACACCGGATCTGGTACCGCAATAGTTATATCGTTTGAAAACAACTCCTGAAAATTACCGGTATCGCATTTAGCACCATCACTGACAAATACCTCTGATGAATCAATATCAGCATTAAATTTCTGGAAATCGTATTTCGCGATCTTTTCACGAAGGAAATCGTAGCCGAGGTCAGGTCCGTACCCTTTAAATGTTGACTCATTTGCCATGTCATCGACCGCTTTATGGAATGCATCGATACAGACTTTGGGAAGCGGGAGCGTGACATCACCGATTCCAAGACGGATTACATCTGCTGATGGATTTGCTTCTTTGAACGCATTTACTTTTTTTGCGATTTCAGAAAAAAGGTACGATGATTTAAGTTTCAGATAATTTTCATTTAATTTGATCATTAAGGCCTCACTATCAGTAATTGTTTTTAATAGAATAGGTATGATACTAGATAGAAAAGGCAGAGTCAAGTGATGAGTTAAAAAATTTGCATGAATTTGTATCTGGACAGAATTATTTTGAATTAAAATGTTGTTTTATAAGTGTTTTACGGAGAAAACGGAGAAAAGATGAAACGTTTAATTTCAATGATGATTATCTGTACGGCATTCTCAACCGGATTTGCTCAGGTGTTCAATTCTGGAAGTACACTTAGTCCGGGTAAGTTTTCTCTGGGGATTGCGCCGATTTTTTATATCGATGAAGGTCGGGATGTCGGGCTTTATGCAAATGCGGGCGTTGGTATTACGCAAAGGCTCGATTTTTCGGTAAAACTTGGTATTCATGACCATCCGACGTATATTGGAGGCGATATTGAATGTGTGATTCTGAGCGGCCTTCCCACAATATCACTTGCTTTCGGAATGCATGCCTATAACAAACTTGGTCTTGATGGTACATTTAATCTGACTATACCGATTCGCCATGTAGCTTCAATTTATGGCGGACTTGATCTTGATGTAGAGTTTCGGGATCATGAAACCACCTTTCCACTGTGGGGATTTATCGGTCTGGAAGTGATGGTCAGAAAGCACCTTGGTCTGCTTATCGAAATCGATCCGGCGATTACAGATCATGCCTGGAACATGTTCGGTTTAGGGTTGGCTGTCTATTTTTGATTGATGTACATAAGTGTCTAACTTTTTTATACATGAGCATTCTGAAACAGTACACTTTGTTGGCTACTGGTAAAGGAGGTTCTTATAAATATTTACCAGAAATGAGTGCGCCTATTTCTATGGTCGGTAATCTTAAAACACAGAGGTCACAGAGGTATAGATGAAAAAGAGATTTTGTTAAAATTCTACAAATTCATTAATCAATAAGGCTTCGGTTATTGTTCGCTTTCTTATTTCTTACTATATTTTCCTGACTCTGTGCTACTTTCTCTGTGCCCTCTGAGTCCTCTGTGTTTGGTTTTATCGGTTTGAGCGGTACTTCAAAGCTATTACAATTTTTTATATTAAATATAATGGCATGAATATTGCGCAATCCTCCCATTCACTTTTTCATTCACAATTTTTTTTAAAAGGAGTATGTATATGTCAGTTCTCGTAGGAAGAAAAGCACCGGATTTTTCAGCAGCAGCAGTTAAAGGTTCAGAAATCATTGATAATTTCAAATTGTCCGATTATAAAGGAAAGTATATTGTTCTGTTCTTTTATCCATTGGACTTTACATTTGTATGTCCGACTGAACTTCATGCATTTAATGAAAAACTCGCTGAATTCAAGGCAAGAGATACAGAAGTCATTGCTGTAAGCGTTGATTCTCACTACAGCCATTTTGCATGGTTGACAACACCAAAGGCAAAAGGTGGAATTGAGGGGGTTTCCTATCCGATTGTTTCTGATCTTAACAAAACAATCTCATCCAATTATGATGTTCTTGTTGAAGGGGCAGGAATAGCATATCGTGGGCTGTTTTTGATTGATAAGGATTTCGTAGTGAGACACCAGATAGTAAACGATCTGCCGCTTGGAAGAAATGTCGATGAGGCACTTCGTATGGTTGATGCACTTCAATACGTTGAAAAATATGGTGAAGTGTGCCCTGCCAACTGGAATAAAGGTGATAAAGCAATGAAAGCAACTACAAAGGGCCTTGAAGAATTTTTTGCGGAGTAGTAAACATAAAACTATATTGATTTCATGCCGGGTTATGAAAAGTACGTGTGAGAGGCATCTGTGCATGAAATCGATATCTTTGCTGCAATTTCTTTAATACAAGACTTTGCAGCCATTTCTTAATAAAATTCAATCCAGGAGTTTTCAAATGGTTAAGAAGAATAGTGTCTACAAATGTTCAAAGTGCAGTGCAGTTGTTGAGTCATTATGGGATGGAAATGAGACTCTCTTTTGTGATGGGGAAGAGATGAAAGAATTTATTCCAAATACAACTGATGCGGCAAAAGAGAAGCATGTTCCGGTAATTATCCGTGATGGTAACAAGGTGACTGTTAAAGTTGGCGAAGTTGCACATCCAATGACAAAGGAACACTATATTCTTTTTGTAGAACTGCTTGTAGGTGATAAAGTCCTTCGTCATAATTTCAAAGAGGGTGATACTGTTGCAGAAGCAACATTTATCATCGATGATGTTAACGCTCCACTTACTGCACGCGAATACTGCAATCTTCACGGCTTCTGGGGAACAAAATAGTTCTTTTTGCGGATTCATTTGGATCCGCAAACCCTCTTTTTTTTCATTCCAAACCCCTGAACTTTTGAACCTCGCCTACAAACGCGTCTAATTTCTACGATCTAATATTAGGGATCGCAACTTATGCATTTCAGGTGACATTAAAAGACTTTAGAATTTTTGATCTCATTAATACAATCTACCTTGCGTAAGCTCGTATGCCCCTTGAACTCTGAACCTTAACCTTAGCCTTAACCTTAACCTTAGCCTGAACCTCTGAACCTCCTCCTTACAAATACCTTTCGGCATGATAATTGATTCCAATTACCATTAAATATTGACCTGTGTAATAACAAACAGCAGGTAATCAAGTCCTGAAAGAAACTATCAGAACAGGAGTGTAAATATGAGATGGATTGGATATTTTGATATCAGTGTGTTCTGGTTGGCAGTGCTATTAGTTGTCGTATTTTCAATGCATACCTCGAGCAATGTTGTTTTTGAAGACAGAAGCGTTTTATTGGAAAATATCGAAAATCAGGGAGATGTTTCCAGTGAAGTGGCATGTGGTGGTACTTCTGAACCGATGCAGTTCGAAGAAGGGGTAAAGGCGGTGCTGACAACTGGTGGTATCCCTGAAAATGAGACACATACGATTTGTTCGTCGGGTGTTTGTGGGCACTGTAGGGTAACTGAGACGGGTATAATGATTATAATGTATTGAACATATCTGTATTGATAAACGAATTGTGTTAACAAAAAGCGGGATAGTCAATAGAATGCTTCGATGGTATGGTCTTTGCTCAATCCTGATCCTGGGAATACTTGACGATGAGATGTGATTTTATTCGTAGAGGAACAATATGAAAGAGCAGAATGAGAATCTGTTACAAATAATGGATCTGTGTAAAAATCTTCTGGAGTGTGCAGACAGGGGGGATATGATGAGGCAAGATGATTGTTGCGGAGTCCTGTACGGTATCGTGAGAGATTGCGCTTACAGGATCCTTGAAGAAACCTCCAGAGAAAAATCACTCCATATACGCATGGGTATCTGGGGTTCTGAGGAGTAATCCTCAAATCGAGCAATTTTATTTTGAATGCGGCAGTTTCTTATAATATATTGAGATACTACGATCATTTCTAAAGGAGTTTTATATCATGCTTAGTAAAAAGATTGAAAAAGCACTTAACGAACAGATCAACAGGGAGATGTTTTCTGCCTATCTGTACATGGCGATGTCTTCATTCGCGGAATCAAAGGGCATGAAAGGTATTGCAAAGTGGTTTATGGTGCAGTATCATGAAGAGATGGTTCATTCTATGAAAATCTTTGAATATGTTAATGCAAAGAATGGAACGGTAATACTGGCCGCGATTGAGCAGCCTGAAAGTACATTCAAATCGATGTTGGAGATGATGGAGAAAACTCTGGCACATGAACAGTCTATTAGTAAGTCAATTAATGATTTGATGGATCTTGCTATTTCTGAAAAAGATCATGCAACCAAGGTGCTTCTGGACTGGTATGTAAATGAACAGGTTGAAGAAGAAAAGAATGCTGCTGAAAATGTGCAGATGTTGAAAATGGCTAATGATAATCCTTCAGCCATGTACATGGTAGATAAAGAATTGGGAGTCCGGACAGTAACTGTTCCAACAGATTTCACTGTCGGTGTAACTGCTGCGATGAAAGGTTTATAAGGGAGGAACTCTGTGCAAAAAGTGATGTTTTTAAAGATCGTAAATCCGGCCGTTGGTGTCGTGTTTCTGGTGCAGGCACTTTCTGGTGTATTTCATAGTGTGATTCCCTGGGAGGTGTTTCATGCATGGCACGGTCCGCTGGGGTATGTTCTTGTCGCATTGATTATTACACATATTTATCTGAACTGGACCTGGATCAAAACAAATTATTTTAAAAAGAAAAACAAAATCATTAAAAATAAAACCGAGAGTAAAACTATCCCTATTCCTAAGGAGGCTTGATGAAACGGTATGTATGTAATGCGTGTGGTTATGTGTATGATCCTAAACTGGGTGATCCGGACAGTGGTATAGCACCGGGCACTGCATTTGAGGACATTCCTGATGACTGGGTATGCCCGCAGTGTGGGGTTGGTAAGGATGAATTCTCACCTGAGGACTGAAATTTGAGATTACTGCCGGTTTGAATGAACCGGCAGTTTGTTTTAGGGGCTGCGCAGTTTGAGGAAGAAAAATTGAGGTGCATAATATGGAGCAGAAGGATAAAAAATATCCCTGCAAAGACTGCAGATTCTGCCAGTGGTGCAGTGATGAACGTTGCAGGGTATGCAGGCCAGGGATAACAGATTCCGGATGTCGGGCTGCACCAGGTAATTCACAATGTCAAAAAAAATCAGAAACCGATCATGGGAATTAGCAAGTGTGCAATAGTGATCCTGGGAGCATCAGGAGATCTGTCCCGCAGGAAACTTGTTCCTGCCCTTGAAGCGTTGTTTCTCCAGAAGAAACTTTGTGAAGATACGGTAATTGTAGGATCGGGTCGATCTTTTTTTACCGATGAAGAGTTCAGGGCCCGATTTGAGCTCGATACTGCCTTTGCACAACATATATATTATCATCAGTATACTTCAGGGCTGAAAGCATTTATTGCATCAAAGGGTACCTTTGAGCGAATTGTGTTTTTCCTGTCGCTTCCTCCGGTAGCGTACGGACCCACAACCCGTGAGCTGGTTGCTGAAGGGTTCGGGCCGGAAATGTCGGTCATTATTGAAAAGCCTTTTGGTTATAACTATACATCTGCAATAGCACTTGACAGTGAATTAAGATCCTGTCTCAGTGAATCACAAATTTACAGAATAGACCACTATCTTGCCAAGGAAGCCGTGCAGAATATCATGGTTTTCCGTTTTGCAAACAGTCTGTTCAATCCGGTATGGAACAATAGCTGTGTGGAATCAATTCAGATCAGTGCACTCGAAAAACTGGGTGTTGTTGAGCGTGGGGCGTATTTTGATAACGCGGGAATTATCCGGGACATGATTCAGAACCATTTACTGCAATTACTCAGTATACTTACTATGGATCCACCGGTTAGTCTCAAAGCTGATGATATCAAAGCTCAAAAGGTTGCAGCACTGAGATCATTTCGTATCGAAGAGTGTTATCGCTACCAGTATGATGGCTACCTTGGCGAAATGGATATCCGCAGCAATTCAAATACTGAAACTTTCGCAGAGATGCGCCTCTCGATAAACAATTTCAGATGGAGTGGTGTTCCGGTATATATCCGTACTGGAAAGTCAGCTCACCGTCGGGGTACAGAAATCGGCATCCGGTTTAAAAAGATCCCAAGTATTCTTTTTAATGAAGAAGGTAATCTCTCTCCCAACCAGATCATATTCAAGATCCAGCCTGCTGAGGGTATTATTCTCGACATTCATTCGAAAATTCCCGGTACAGATGATCAGGTAACTCAAACCAATATGAATTTCTGTTTCCGCGATTCATTCGGGAGCAATATCCCTGAAGCCTACCAGCGATTACTGTATGATGTTTTACGGGGAGATCATACCCTTTTTGTAAGTTCTGCTGAAACCGAAGCTGCCTGGAAACTGGTTAACGCTATCCTTGATAAAGGCGAAATTGAAAGGTATACTCCGGGCAGCACACCTCAAAGCAAATTAGATGTAAACTGGATAGATTTTGATAAATATGTTTCATTCTGTTCGTGATTGACAAAACAATATGAAAGTTGATTTACATGTGCATTCGACGTGTTCTGATGGAACTGTTACTTCTGAGGAACTTGTCAAGATTGCATTGAAAGAAAAAATTAAGGTGCTGGCGCTGTGTGATCATGATACTACTGATGGTATCGCGCCATTTCTGGCTGCTGCTTCAGGAACTGAGTTGAAAGCTGTAGGTGGTGTCGAGCTGTCTGTTTCCTGGAGTATTGGAACCTGCCATATTCTGGGACTTGATATTGACTGGAAAAACCGTGAACTTCAGTCGGTACTGGAATCGTTCAGGTCAGGACGCGACAAACGCAATGTTGAGATAGTCAATAATCTTCAACATTACGGGATAAACATTACCATGGAAGATGTCATTCGCAGCAGTGGGGGAGAGGTGGTTGGCAGACCACATATTGCAAAAGCGCTGGTACAACTTAAGGTTGTAAGTGGTGAGCAGGAGGCATTTGATACATACCTCAAAAAAGGTGCGAAAGCCTATGTTCCCCGTCAATTGCTTGACCCGATGACCGCTCTTATGACTTTAAAAAATGCAAATGCCATTACAGTGCTTGCTCATCCAGTCCAGCTTAATATCAAAGATGATCAGCTCAGAATGTTTTTAGATCAGTTGAAAACATTTGGTCTTGATGCTATCGAAGTGTTCACGCCGCATCATAGGCATGAACAGGTAGTTTACTTTCAACAACTTGCAAAAGAGATGGGACTGGGAATCTCCGGTGGGTCGGATTATCACGGCCGTTTTAAACCGGAACGGCAGCTGGGTATGTACGGTAAATTACAACCCATTCCGGATTCGGTCATTGAAGTACTCAGAAGAGATAACTGAGTTTGGTTAACATTTACGATTCTCGAAGTTTGTCACAAAACCTTTAAATTCCCCATTCGCATCCATCTCCTCGCCTCTCTCCCCAACCCTCTCTCCACTCGTGGAGAAAGGGAGTTCTGCAATTTTTTTCTTTTACTTCCCCCTATCCATTCACCAATGGAGAGGGGATTGGGGGGTGAGGCGATATGCGAACAGTGGAAAAATTGTATGTTGCATTCTGATGTCCCATTCTGAAAAAACCTGTAGCATAATACAACATAAAGCAGCAAATGCAGGGTTGAATTCAATTTGAAACCCATTAATTAGAGATAATAATCTATATGATCCCATCGGCACGTCTTTTGCGAAAGCGCCATTACAACCTAAAAACCGCAGTAGATTGACGCGGAGAACGCGTAATCTATTGCGCAAAAAGGGTTTCAGCTCTTTCGGTCTTATCACCTGTAGATAAAACCTTCAAGAACTTCAACCCTTTCTGCATCAATATCTTACGGTTCTCCACCGCCACCTGCTGCGGTTTTTAGGTTTGATAAAAGGAGTGGAACATGAATACGGATAAATTGACAAAGAAATCTCAGGATGCGATCAATAATGCTCACGCAATTGCAGTCGAACTCAATCATCAGGAACTGCAACCTCTTCATCTGATAGCTGCACTTATCAGACAGCAGGATGGCCTGATCCCATCGCTTTTGCAAAAACTGGATGTTTCAATCGGGAGTGCTGAAGCTGCTGTGTCTTCATTGCTTAATAAACTACCGGTTGTAACTGGCGCTGGCGTGCAGACAACCATGTCCCGTTCCCTCACAGCAGTGCTTCAGGATGCTGAACGTAAAGCATCACAGATGAAAGATGATTATATCAGTGTAGAACATCTTTTTCTTGCTGCGATTGACAAAGATAGTGAATGCAGGCAATTCATGCATAATATTGGATTGTCAATGTCTGCTGTTCTGAATGCACTTAAGGAGATTCGCGGAAATCAGCGTGTGAGTTCGCAGGATCCTGAATCGACTTTCGGGGCGCTTGAAAAATATGCGCGAAATCTTACGCAGATGGCGACACAGGGTAAACTTGATCCGGTTATCGGTCGTGATGATGAAATACGTCGTATCGTACAGATCCTCTCCCGCCGGACAAAGAATAATCCGGTATTGATCGGTGATCCCGGAGTGGGTAAGACTGCTATTGTTGAAGGGCTTGCATTGCGGATTGTACGTGGTGATGTGCCTGAGGGGCTGAAGAATCGTCAGGTGGTATCGCTTGACCTTGGAGCACTAGTTGCAGGAGCCAAGTTTAGAGGTGAATTTGAAGAACGGCTCAAAGCGGTACTTAAGGAAGTGGTTGATAGCGGGAATATAATCCTCTTTATTGATGAACTCCACACTGTTGTTGGTGCCGGCGCGGCTGAAGGTTCGATGGATGCCGGAAACATGCTCAAACCGATGCTTGCCCGTGGAGAACTGCATACAATCGGCGCGACAACCCTGGATGAATATCGTAAGTATATCGAAAAAGACAAAGCGCTTGAACGTCGTTTTCAGACAGTGCTGGTCAGTCAACCAACAGTTGAAGATGCAATCTCTATATTGCGGGGATTGCGCGAACGGTACGAAATTCACCATGGAGTGAGAATCCGTGATGGTGCACTTGTTGCTGCGGCGGTTCTGAGTGACCGGTATATCTCTGATCGCTTTCTTCCCGATAAAGCTATTGACCTGATCGATGAAGCAGCTGCAAAGCTGCGGACAGAGATGGATTCCAGCCCGCTGGAACTTGATGAATCGATGAGGCGGCAGATGCAGCTTGAGATCGAAATTGAGGGGCTCAAAAAGGAGAAAGACCAGACCTCTAAGGAACGCCTGGCAAGACTTCAGGATGAGCTTGGTGATGTACGAGCGACAACATCTGCTCTCAAAGCACGCTGGGAAGCGGAAAAAGAGAAGGTCGGGAAGTTGCAGCAGATACGGGAGCAGATAGACACGGCTCGTCAGGAACTTGAAAAAGCTGAACGTGAGTATAATTTAAGTAAAGCCGCAGAGTTGCGTCATGGAAAAATTCCACAGCTTGAACAGATGCTTAAAGCTGCTGAAGGTGCATTGAAAAATGATGATCATGAGAACAGACTGCTAAAGGAAGAGGTCGATGAAGAGGACATTGCTGAGATAATCAGCCGCTGGACACATATTCCTGTAAGCAAACTTGTTCAGGGTGAAAAGGAGAAGCTGCTTGCCCTTTCGGATCATCTACATACAAGGGTTGTTGGTCAGGATGAGGCTGTTGATGCTGTATCAGATGCGGTGTTGCGTGCTCGTGCCGGCCTGAAAGATCCCAATCGGCCTATCGGAAGCTTTATCTTTCTTGGGCCTACAGGCGTTGGTAAAACAGAACTCGCGAGGTCTCTTGCATACAATCTTTTTGATGATGAACGGGCGATGATTCGGATCGACATGTCTGAATATATGGAGAAGTTTGCGGTATCTCGTCTTGTTGGTGCTCCGCCGGGATATGTCGGCTATGAAGAGGGAGGACAGTTGACAGAAGCCGTCAGAAGACGCCCCTATTCGGTAGTACTTTTTGATGAAATAGAAAAAGCACATCCTGATGTATTTAATGTACTGTTACAGATTCTTGATGATGGCCGGGTTACTGATTCTCAGGGCAGGGTGGTTAATTTCAAAAATACCATTATTATTATGACATCAAATATAGGCTCTCAACTGATTGCTGATGTTAACGGTAGTAATGGATATGAACGCATTAAGGACACTATACATAATGAATTGCGCAAATACTTCAGACCCGAATTTCTCAATCGTGTAGATGAACTGGTGATATTCCATGCGCTTTCAAAAGAACATATCAGAGGTATTGTCGATATACAGTTGCAACGTTTTCGAGAACGGCTTGCTGCGATTGGGGTCGAGTTCAGTACCGATATTGATGCAAAGGATCTGATTGCTGATAAGGGATATGATCCGGTATACGGTGCGCGTCCTTTGAAACGTGTGATACAACGCGAATTAGAGACACCGGTTTCGCGCATGCTTATAGGCGGTGAAGTCGCCGAAGGAAAGCGAATCGCTCTTTCGGCTGATGGAAAAAAATTGAAGTTTACGGTAATGTAAACAAAATTTATTCTGGTGGTAACATTTATCCAAGAATGGGATTTTAAACCACTGAATTGCCTGTTTAAATGATGTAAAATTATTTTTAAATGTTTCGTTGTGACACTCATCGTTAAACTGTGTTGATAGGCCTTGTCTGCCACATGGCCATTTTTATATCAAAATTTCCGTAAAATATATTGGACGGAAGTTACTTTTTTTATTCACTAATATTACCTAATGTATTATTCTCAAAAGTAACTTCTGAAATACTACTTTCAAGATCCGCAGTCAATAAATCAATTCCATATTGTCTGTTGTTGTATATTCGGCAATTACTTATGGTAATCTTACTTTTTAGAAATATTCCAGTAGTTGCATAGGATAACTCGCAAAAATCAAAGGTTGAGGACTGATCAGCTAATCCTCCAATCAAAATGCCTCCCTGCACTGCTCCCCACCACGTTGTTTCTCCTGATTTTGTAAAAATAATTGGATTTGAAGCTGTACCATTAGCCACTATAGTACCTGGCGCTTCTGAGCCGATATCGATATAGCTTCCAATTTTTGTAAATTCTATTCGATTCCCGGCCTGAATTGTTACTTTTACTCCTTTATTGTTGCTGATATTTACACAACCATCAATGATATACGGTAGATTATGGTTTTTCCAGAACGCGTTGCGGGTAACTTTTTCTCCAATAATTAGTATCCCATTTTTCTTATTACCGGTAAAATCGCCTGTGCCAGAAAGTTTTCCTACATTGTTTGCCAAAATCGAAATTGGATAACCGTTATTTTCTGAAATCTTATTGTACAAAAACGAATTGGAATCTTTTGGACATCCTGTATCATTTATACCAAAATACTCGTCTGTTGAAAATACAACGCCATTATGAAAACATTTTCTTATTGTGCAATACGACAATTTAACTGGGACATTGACACTAATCCCTGTGGCAGCTTTTTCTATGATACAATATTTCAAAACAGAACGCCAATAAGCACCATTTTTTATGGATATTCCAGAAAAAGAAGTATCGCTGAAATCCTTTTCAAGAATACTTTTTGTAAAAACAATTGAATCATGCTCCGAGCCTTCAGCAACCAGTGTTCCTTGTTGTCCGATAAAAATCCCTGAATTATGATAGTAATCGTCAGGTACAAATTCCAGGCGGCAACCCGGACGTATAGTCAGACTTACATCAATACTTGCAGAAATATCAATAATCCCCTTTACTATATATGGAACATTGTGTTTTCTCCAGACAGCATATGAACGAATATACCCATTGTCAACAAATATTCCATCTTTCGCATTTCCGCTAAAGTTACCTGTCCCCGAAAGATTTTCAACACCTGTAGACTTTATGCGTATAGGGTAACTACCATTATTCGTGATGGTATTATTTAAAAAACTTGCAGAATCTTTTGGACCTGAAGAATTGAATACCACGCCGGAATTCTCACAATGTTGTATTATACTGTATGATATCTCCTGTCCTCCAGAGTAAGAACTATCATAAATGCCCGTTGTTGCATATTCTACAACACAGTGGGTCAGAGATAATTGTCCGCCATCTTGATATCCTCCTTTGACACATATCCCTCCTTTGGGAGAACCCCAGAATTGTGCAGATGAGTCCCTGGTAAAAGTTATTTTCGATGTTATACCACCATGAGCAATTAATGATCCATTTGTCCATATTTCGAGACGGGCATCTTTTCCGAAAAAAATGGTTGATCCCTTTCCAATCGACAATATAGCTTTGGTATTCGGTGATCCAATTGAAACCAATACATTCGGATCAACATAAATATTAGAACTGTCACCGATAGCTAAAAATGCCTTTATAATGTGGTCATTGCTTAAATGATATTCTCCTTTTGAAGGCCATATTGTATCGTTTTCTATCAGTATACTTGGCTTGATAACAATATCATTTTTAATACTTAAAGGTGCATTGCATCCATTAAGAAGACTGATAATAATGGTGATTATAAGTATGATACTTGATTTCATGTATCCCTTCCTTGTCAGTGCCCATTTTTAAAAGTAGTGCAAGCCTGGTTTTTTTAACTTAATAATATAAAAAAAGATACATTTTTTTTAGAGATCTTTTTTTTAAAAAGCGACATTTCTATCCTTGGTGATATCTCTCCTTTCTAATATGGCTGAAAGTTCATCAATTGATGGTATTTGTATCACAAAATTACTTTTTATTGTTGTCCAGATCGAAAAAGGCACTCCAAAAGATCCATCCTAATTGCTTCCCCTTCAGAACCTGTTATATTTTTGAAAGATTGAAAAAATTCTGATCGATCTTCTTATTTTAACGCAGGTATCTCCTCCAAAAGATGAGAAAAAACAAAATCCGTCTGAAATTCTGGTTTTTTTTCTTCATTTTTATCTCTATAACAGGACTATTCGGTGGGTGTTATCTTTTTCAGCTTTATATTGATGCTGGTGCGCAAAAACTTGTGACACTGGAAAAATCGGGGCTTCTTTCACACAATTATGGGTATGCCTGGCAACAAATCAATGCTCAAAAAGAGATGAAAAAGAGTGCGGTGCTTATAAATAATGGCAGAAAAGAACCATCATCGATAATTAACGAAACTGCTGATTTAAAAAATGTCAACCTGCCATCGCTTTCCGCTGTAGCCGAATTTAACCATATAAGCAGTTTTGATAATACTATCAGGATTACAGATCGTAATGGTATACCGCTTGCAGAACTTAAAACGGTTCATACCAGTGTTCCGTTATCAAAAATAAATACTATTCTCATTACATCACTACTCACCACTGAAGATAAAAACTTTTACACACGCCAGAAAGCTTATGACTGCTATGCATTGATCCGTTCGGTTTTTCATGCAGGTTTTCTTTCTCTGCGCACATTAAGTTTGCATATACCGCGTGGTTGCAGTACTATACAGATGCAGGTAGCCCGTTTTCTGTTGATGAAATATGACAGTCGTGGCTATGCCTGGACAGAAAAAACAGTATCGAGAAAAATGATCGAATTGAAACTCGCGCAGGCACTGGGCCAGGTTTATACTAATGATGAAATTCTAACATTTTATGCGAATCATTGTGTCTCCGCAGGTCGGGGAATGGTGGGGTATTATGATATAAGTATGGGGCTTTTTGGTGTTCCACCTGATAAGTTGACAATACCTCAAAGTCTCTATTGTGCACGCCTTGTCAAATGGAATCGTCAGGTTCCACGTAAGATCATTCAGCAGATAAAAGTTAACCTGCCGGATCTGGCTGATAAGTTTCATTGGAATGATCAACAGCAGAAAAAAATAATTGAACAGCTTGACACGTTAAAGTTTCTGCAGGTAACTTCAGGTTTAGGCAAAAACAGTTATCTGCTGGATTATGCAAATGAGTACCTTCGACGTGTATGTCAGATAAAAGGTATGCACCGGGATGAACTGGCTCAATTGGACATTGCTAATCCGGAAAGTATGATCCGTCTGTACGGAAATGCTACAATTCAACTGACAATCGATTACAGGCTTCAGAGACTGCTCGAAAAATCGGTAAGTCAGAGGGGGTTTGCAAAAGATACTTGTATTGTAAGCGGTTCTTCATCGGATGGTAAAAATAATATAATATGCAAACAGGTTGCAGGGCAGTACTATGCTTATGTAATAATGGATTCAAAGACTCATGCGATACTAGCATATTGTTCGACTGATATTCTTGGCAGCAGGTTGCGGTCACTTTTGACCAACCGTAATCCAAATGGATCCAGTGTCGCTAAACCATTTATTTATGCGCTTGCGTATGATCAGGATATTTACAAACCATCAGATATGGCAGCAGATGATCAGGAAGTCCCGGATACGAGTCGCTGGTCAAGACGTTATTTTTATAATAAAAATAAAGAACCGGCAGGAATGACCTATTTCAACGTTTCTGATGCAGGCGGTTATCAGGTACGTAACCATAACTGGAAATTTGATGGATATGACTATCTTTTTAATCATCTTGCTAATTCAAATAATATTCTTGCTGTTGAAACAATGTACCGTCTGGACACAGATTTAAAAGGTGAAAATCGTCGATCGCAACAGATGAAAGAATTGCTGGATCGGATTGGCAAAAAGGACCTTTTTTCGCTATCGAACATAACAGGACCACAAATTTATTCCTCAGTTGTATCAGTATTACGTGATACTGGTTATTCTAATGATAAGCTGGCTGGTAATTATTCTATTGCACTTGGCACACTGGAACTATCACTTTATGAACAATTACATTTGTTCAATACATTGTACGATAACTCCCTTTTAATTGCTCCAGCAGACCACCCATCTCTTTTTGTTAAAAGTATAGTACTTGCAGGTGAAGATATTAAATTTAAAGATGAAATAAAACTGGTATCGGTTTTCAGTGATCTGCAGAAAATCGCTCCGGTATATCTTGCACTTCACAAACGGTTGATATCCAATCCTGCTGATAATCTTGAAATGTATGATATTTGTGATAATAACGGGATGTTGAGTAATTTTGCCAAGAGTGGTACAACCGATGATGTGATCAGGCCGTTCAATTCAGGTATTACTGATGAGGAGCGAACCAATTATGGGCTCTGGAATGCAGTTCTTAGGTTACGACTGAAAAAAGATGATCTGTATGAAATGGTCCAACATGACACGTTGATTAACCAGGGGTACCGGTCAGCAATTAAATTTGACAATATGCTCTCTACGGAGGAGCTTGATATAACACTGGCATGTATTGGGGAGTGCAATACTCGCTATACCGGAGAACGTGATGGAAAAACGCTTCATGGATACGTTTCAAGAGACCTGTTGAAAAAATTTGGAATTACATGTACGACTGGGTATTATCGACACTACGAAGAAGTGCTTGTAAATACGACTCCTGATAAGGTAAGGTACGCGGTAAATAAAGATCCAAATATATCATTCATCAGTCGTGCTATTCTTAAACTGCAAACAGTTTCAAGTAGTAAATCTCCTGTAAATGAACTACGGTTTGAACTGGTACAGTCAGGAAAAAAGCTCTCTTTAAGAGGAAAACATCTTAGGAAAATGCAGCGATTTGCGTTGTATCTTGGTGATGATGCACGGAAATATCTTGAGTATATCGGGAAACTTAAAAAACCATTGGTTGCATCGGAAGCCAGAGAGGTCCTTATGCTGATTATGTCACTCGAAACTGAAAACCGGATTGTCAAAAATGATATTGAAAATGCATGTAAAGCACTTTTACAGAGTATAAATGAATTGAATAATACAATTACAAGGAGTAAGTAATGTTGAAAATCAGTGGATTAAAATCTCTTGTATTAATTACTGCGGTTGTCCTATGTGGGGGTTGCAATAATCGTAGTACAAAAAAATTAGCACAGAATTCGACCTGTAAAAATACAACTGTAGAAAAAAGGATTAAAGAGCTTCTTGCTACAATGTCTCTTGATCAGAAAATCGGCCAGATGATGCAGATTGAAATCAGAAGCTTTACACCTGATGATATGAAAAAGTACCGGTTTGGCTCTGTACTCAATGGCGGTGGCAGCTGGCCACATGAAAATAAGCATGCTGGTGCAGCTGATTGGGTGAAGTTATCAGATACGATCTGGAAATCATGTGTGGAGGGACTTGAAAATCCTATTCCACCCCTGTGGGGAACAGATGCGGTTCACGGACACAATAATTTTGCAGGAGCTACCATTTTTCCGCATAATATCGGGCTTGGTGCAACCCACGATACTGCACTTGTTTACAGAATCGGGCAAATCACTGCTAAAGAAGTGGCGTCAACGGGTATAAACTGGAATTTCGCACCTACAGTTGCAGTAGTTCAGGATGATCGCTGGGGTCGTACATACGAAAGCTATTCAGAAGACCCTTCTATTGTTGCATTGATGGCTGGAAACTACATTGCAGGTTTACAGGGGAATTTCTGCAACGGATCGGTACTTGCAACGGCAAAGCATTTTATTGGAGATGGTGGTACAGATCGTGGAGATGATCGCGGTGATAATCTTTCTACAGAAGAAAAACTTCTCGCAATTCATGCTCCAGGTTATATTGCAGCAATTAAAGCGGGGGTCCAGGTTGTAATGGCATCATACAGCAGCTGGCAGGGGAAAAAAATGCATGCTAACAGATATTTGTTAACTGACGTTTTAAAAAACAGACTTGGGTTTGATGGGTTTGTTGTTTCGGACTGGGATGGTATTGAAACGGTTGAGGGGTGTTCGAAAAGTAATTGTCCTGGTGCCGTCAATGCTGGAGTTGACATGTTCATGATACCATTCAAAGCGGATTGGCAGCCATTTTTCGAAAATTTGAAGAAGCAGGTGGAAAGTGGTGAAGTACCGATGTCGCGGATCGATGATGCTGTGTCAAGAATACTTCGTGTAAAACTGCGCATGGGATTGATGGATCGTAAAGCACCCGCTGAATGGGTTAATGAGAAAGTTTTACCAGCTCCAGGAGCACCTGAACATCGTGCTCTAGCCCGTGAAGCAGTGAGAAAATCACTCGTACTGCTGAAAAATAATCACAAAATGTTACCACTTGAAATAAATAAGCGAATACTGGTTACAGGGCGTGGCGCAGACAGTATTGCAATTCAGGCTGGTGGATGGAGCTTGACATGGCAGGGTAATGATATTACAAATCGTGATTTCGAACATGCGACCACTATACTTGGAGGTATAAAAGCAGCTGCAAAAAATGTTACCTTTGATCCTCTCTGTGAAAACATTAGCAAAGATACGTATGATGCAGCGATTGTTGTAATTGGTGAAAAACCTTATGCTGAGTTTAAGGGCGATATTGAAGGTGGACTGTCACTTGAACATGCCGAGAATTACCCCGAAGATATTGAACTTCTGAAAAAGATTAAAAATGCCGGCATTCCAGTTGTTACTGTTCTGCTTTCTGGGCGTCCTCTTTGTGTGAATAAAGAATTGAACTGCTCAGATGCTTTTGTTGCCGCCTGGTTGCCCGGAAGTGAAGGGGAAGGTGTTGCTGATCTCCTTTTTAAAACCGATGATGATAAAACCGGTTATGATTTTTCAGGTAAACTATCCTTTTCATGGCCGAAAAAACCGTGTCAGGCAACTGTCAATAAAGGTGATGGGGAGTATGATCCGCTTTTTCCTCTGGGATATGGATTGACCTATACGGGAATGGATACTATTATTGACAGCATTCCCGAATTCATTAATAGTGATTATGGATGCAATGGTATAGTCCTTAAAGAAAAGAGCATCGATAGTGTTCTGGAAATCTACAATGGAAATTTTCCCGGTTCTTTTGGAGCATGGATGGGTGGGCCTGATAACTGGGCTGGGCAAGCGGGCAATCCTGATGCACATATACAAACTCTGGATGTAACCACTGCTTCCGACAGAATGGGTAATGACCGCAAAGCCATCCAGTTTAAATTCAACGGTGCTGGCTACTGGTGTATTGGAGGTCCTGAGACGGATTTATCAGGGTATTATCTGGCGGATTACTCGATCGGATTTGATATTTGTATCGATGCTAAACCACAGGGGAGTGTATCTGTTCTGATGATCTGTAATTATCCATGTCAAGACGAGATCGATATCACCAATAGTATCAACGATTTGACTGTTGGTAAATGGGAAAGAGTCCGAATACCGCTGAAAAAATTCAAAGCTGCCAATTTTTTAAAAATCAGTGCACCATTTCAGGTTTTTTCGACTGGTGTAGCAAGTTTTAAAATTGCGGATATTCGACTGGAGAAGTAGGGGGTGCTATTTCTAATTTCGCTTTTGAGAGGGATAGTATTGCGCAACGTCCGCAAATTGCCTCTCTCCACATTCGACGGGGCTCAGTGACCACCCAACCCTCTCTCCACTTGTGGAGAGAGAGGGCTTCGAAAAGTTGCTTATTCTTACCCCCCTCTACATTAACAATGGAGGGGGGGGGCAGT
>JBNKZD010000263.1:0-43167 GCA_050301235.1 Chitinispirillaceae bacterium
TTTTAAACAAGCATATGAGGATAATATATCATAATTATATCAATAATGTATAATTAATACCTAAACTCGGCGATAGGTGACGATGAAGAACCGCAATAGATTGCGCGTTATTCGCGTCAAACTATTGCCGAGTTTAGGCGATATATTGAGGAATGAAATAAAACATTCAGATACGAATAGAGAATTACTTCACTATAACAAACATTCTGGCTATCGACTCATTTCCCACCATCGTCTTAACAAAATATTTACCTGTGTGGATTGATGGACAACTTGATTGATTGCCAGGCCAGCTGATGCAGGCTCCGTAAGAAGATCTCGCAGGTGTGATCTTGTCAATAAGCCTTCCTTTAATGTCGTAAATGTACAAAATACCTGTACCTGGAGGCAGATCGAATCTGGCATACCCGGGAATCGAGCTTACAGTGATATCTGATGTGTTGCATGTTCGCAGCTTTTTCGCGTCAATTTGTGTCTTGTAATCGTAGTTAACTAAAATGTTGAAAGTAAGTGTGTCTTTACGTCCCATATCATTGAAAACAAGAAACTCCGCATGCTCCATATATACAGAGTCACTGGTTGGGGTCCAGGTTATCGTCCCACCTATACTTACTTTCATTCCTGACGGGACTTTTAGAGGAGTATAGCCAAAATTTAATGTATCATTACTGTATACAGGTATTTTATATGTAAAACTTTGATTTTTGTTTACGTATTGGTCAGCTATAATACAAACAATAGAGATGCTTCCAAAACCTGTTATCAGGAAATTGCCATCACAGGTGGGTTTAACAGCTCTGAAATCGGTTGTTATAGTTTTACCAACTGTTCTGGTCCAGATACTATCACCATTCGGTGAAATTTTAACAAGCCAACCATTCCCCTCTTGAACCAGAATTAAAATTGGTATAACCTGCCAATAGAAAATTACCATCTCCAGAAGGTTGAATGGCTTCGAATCCGGCTTGGTTGTTTCTGCAATAATTCTTTGACCAGATTATAGTACCATCAGGTCTGATCTTTACTGCCAAATCGTTAGAAACTGTATTTGCAAAATTTTTTGAACCGACAAGTAGAAACGTTCCATCATCTGAAGCCTGGATTGCTTTGAAGGTGCAACTATCATATATTTTTTTCCAGAGTGTTTCTCCATTTTGATTGATCTTTAAATATGCAGTGTTTTAGACATTCAAACTCCTGATGAGGGTGTGAACAAATTCAAAAGATACTTTGATTGTTCGGGAAATCCTGAAATATTAGTTTAAAACAAACCTAATGGCGAATCTATACAATAATATAATAACTATTTAATAACAAGTCGGCTATATTTTATTCCAACACAGAAAACTTGATTAATTGCTGAACCGTCAATCCCCTTCGCAAAAGAAGTAAGACCTCTATTGTAATCTCCCGTGATAAAAATCCCATTATTCCCAAAATGCATCCCACATTCTACACCGAGTGAACCTAAAATATCGTACTTTTTGATAAATACATTTGGCATAAGTATTCCTGCATCGGCAGTCCTTCCATCAATAACCCAGCGTACATCTTTATCGAAAAGATAGCATGGTGTCAGACCGCCACGTACAAAGACACAGAATTTTCCGGAGTGTATTCCCCCTTTCAGAAGAAGAGGCACTGTAAGATAATTCAGTAAAGCATAGGATTTAAACTGATGCTGATATTCGGAATTATCAAAATAAACATTTGTTTCGGGTGTTATCTGACCTGTTTTTAAATAAGCGATTTCTGTTGAAACTGCAACATATTTCCCGAAATAAAAATCGAGACCGATCCCGGGAAGTGGTGCATTAGTATAGATGCTTTTTGATGTTGGTTTAAAATAATGCTGCATTGTATTATCTGCTTCGATGTGGCCATTTGAATAGCCAAAAAACCCATTGACTCCCATACTGAAATTACGTTTAGTATCAGTAGCATGAATCAAAGTTGAAAGAATCAGTATGAAAAATAATGATAATTTTCTCACAGAACACCCCCGCACAAAAGCGTGATTATTTCAGTTCCATCACCCGATAGAACCAGTGTCAATTTTCTTGATGCAAATTTTGTCAGTAACAGATTCATTGGTATTTTGAAACCTGAAATACCAGTTCTGAATATTTTTATGTCAATACTAAGCAGCACTCTTCCTGACAAGTCGATTATTTTTAATGTGCTGAAATTTCTTGGGGTTGTTATGTTCAGTACACCATTTGCTATTGATATGGTTGATTTGCTAACGTTGTGTACTGACTTTCTTACAGCTGTTTTCGGGGCAAAGATCTCATCATCATTGAGGTATGGGCACGTTTTGGTGTGATCATCTTCAACAATGTTTTTAATTGTTGCCTGGAAATATGTTGATTTTGTAAGTATCCCGAACGTTCCACCCGGATAAATATCTTCATTGTCGGCTATATGATCCTTATCGTTTGCCCAAATCTTTGCTAACCCTGAATCCGCATGAATCCTGTATACCAATGGTTGAACAGTTACTGATCCGGTTTGTTTCCCATCACCATCAATACCTGTGAAAACAAAGGTTGAATCCCACTCTGTATCAGTACGCCCGGTAATTGAAATAGGCTTTTTCCAGTCATTCTCAGCCATAGGAAAACTGAACGGCTGTTGAGCATTTCGTATTCGTAACTGTATAATAGTCGGTCTGAATGAAGGAAAATAGAAGTATTTCCACATGAAGAGGTTACTACTCTGCGGTATCGTTCCAAAGTCAACGCCGCGCCACTGGGCCGCAGAAATTGTGAATGTATTATTTTTAATAATTCCTGAAATCTCATTTTTCATATCTTTTAAATTATCAAAAGGGGAATTACCGGAAGAGAGTAGTATTATATGATGAAATTTGGTGACGGTGTCGTTTTGCAGTAATGTTGAAGCTTTACTGAAAGAACTTACAAATTCATTTCGGGACTGTTCAATCAAAGATGTTGGTATTTCGTGAGGTATCCAGGCAGGTTCCGGAGTAGAGTACAGTGGCGCATACTTATTGTACATCGTTTCCTGATTGAATGAATCGAGGTATAGGAATATCAGTGAATCCTCTATATCACTAAATGCGGTTGTAGTGTAGCTGAATGAGGATTTCCCTTCTATTGTATGTATAAGACCAACATGGTTTCCACGTTTTTTCAGTTCCAGCATTATTTCTTTCATTCTGGATGCCTGTTCAATAATTGAATGTGCGAATGGAGATAAGGTTTTCATCTGATTCTGAAATACAATCATCGAAGCAGAATCGTTCCATCGCCAGATAAATACTGTTGAGATTCTTTTTGATAACTGTGTGATAAGTGTATCATCAATAAATGCATTGATACTCACATAATTTCCTTTATACGGTACACTGGTAAATTCAGAAATGTTTATAGCCGATTTATTGGGGGTTGAAAGGATAAGTTGAATTGATTGCTGATAAGATATAAGGTTGGTACTTGTATCGGTTAAAAAAAGACTTGATTTACCGGTGTTTAGTGTAAATGTATTGTTACCATTATCGGCATAGACTTTAAACTTGATGTTGCGGGGATTAGATCCGTATTGACTGTGCAGAAGAACCGGAATCTGATAGTTACCTGGACCGTTGCTGTTCGTTCGAAGCAGATACCTGATCCGGACATGCTTTCGCTCTCCAAGAGAAACCCGTGTCATTGTTAATTCGTAGCTATAATCTGTATGCTTCTGAAGAAGTGCTATACGGGAGTTAAGCGATTCCTGCAACTGGAGGCTGTCTGGCACTGTTTTATCATAGATATATTTCGATTCATATAAACCTGCTTTAAACAGTGTATCTCCTTTCCAGGTTTGAAGTCCCGTAACTGTTGCTTGTAATGGCACTGGCAGCGATCCCTTAAACAGATAATCACTGGTTAATCCGCCCAGATTTAACTTTGTAACATCACTGCTGATCCAGGCATCCTCAGTAATATCAAGATAGGTACCTTTTGGAATAACCGATATTTCTGATGCTTCAAGTTCTGATGAACCAAGAAGAACCTGTGAAAATCGGGTTACACTGACACTGTCGTGCTGTATCAGATCTTTCCGGTACCCATAAAAATTCATTGATGCGCTTAAGCTGCTGATTATGAATAGGATAGAGAGCATACACCGATGATTCATTTTATAACCTCCCCTTACACTTTTTAACAAAAATATTTAGTACAAACAAACGTTATCTGACTTTAATAGATGCAATAATTAACGAATCATACCCACATCTTTAATATACATCAATTTTTAGGGAGAAATATCAGTATTAGGCAGGAAGTGTTTTCTGGCAGAAAACAGTCGATCCCAGCGAAAAGAATTTCTAAATTTCTCAATAATATCCTAAAAATATTTCCCCAATGTTCACGTAGTGATTCCAAACACAGTCAGATTTACCCCATAGGAGGCAGTAATGTCATCTTCAGCTTCGGCAAAAAATCCACTTCTCCACCATTGTAATGCAATTAAAAATGGAGAACGAATTTTTGAAAACGCTTTCCAGGGTGTAGCACGGATGATCCTTGAAAGCTCAATTGAAAAAGTAACTGTCAATGGAAAGACAACCTACGATTTCGGCATTTTCAGAACCGGAAGGAAACATGTGATCGGCATGTATGATGAGATCAACAGTTTTGTTTCCTATGTCAAAGATGCCGCAGAAGGCGGATCATCATCGGAAATGGCGTTTGTACTTGTTGGCGAACCGGGAAATGGAAAAACATTCTTTGTCGAGTTCCTCTGCAACCGTTTCCGTGAATTTCTTGCTGAAAAACGGAATAAAAAATACACATTCAGGTTCAATAACCTTGATAAACTGGGTAATTATGGAAAGATCACAACGATCGAATCGCAAACCTATGAAGATCCTGCTGTACTAGCAATGAATCTTCTGGAAACGATCGATGCAACCGGGGAATACCTCGCTAAAACAGTTGGATTTTCTGATCCGGAAATTGAAAAGCTGTTCGATAATTACCGTCCACTTGGCGCATGCAGTGAATACATCTGGAATGATATCAGGAATTTCACTAATGGGAATATTGATCAGATGCTCAATTTTATTTCGGTAGTGCCTGTTCCTATGGCTGAGAGTCTTGGTACAGTAACTGGAAAATATCCTGCAAAAGACAAGATGACATCATCTGCAGTTGACCTTCTTGGTGAAGAGTCGATCCAGCGGTTACTTCACATTACCGACACCAATAACCCCTACCGCTTTGATCTCAGACGAGGTGCACTTGCACGTGTTGCTGGTGGTGGGATACATTTCAGTGATGAGATCTACAAGAATAAAAAGGATCTTGTTCAGGTATACCTTGGAGTAATTCAGAATCGCACGATAGAAATCGATGGATTCAAGTGGCCTATAGATACATTGATTATTGCAACAAGTAATAACTCTGAATTCAACTCGTTCCTCTCCGAAAAGGAAGAGGCACCGATAGTTGATAGGTGCCGTATCTGTTATGTGTCACATAATACAAACTATCATCTTCAAAAAAATCTGACTCAATATGTTGTTGGAAATGAACAGCGGACGACTCTAACTCGGGAAATTCTTCACCAGGACCCTAACCTCAACTATGCAGCATCAGTTGCAGTTGTACTGTCAAGACTTGCCCGGTCGGAAAAGTTGACACCGATCGAAACCCTGAAACTATCAGCAGGAGAGGTCGCGGGAGAAAAGAGTATCAAGACACTCACTGAAGTAATCGATACTCTCAATCAGGATCCTGTGATTGTCAACAGGTTCGGTCAGAAAGGACTGGGGCAGAGAAATCTTGGAAGAGCTGTGCAGCTGCTTATCGAGAGTTCAGAAACCAATGAAGGCAAATGCATGTTCGCCTATGATATATTCAGAGCTTTGGAGCGTGTGATACTCGATTATGTCACGGAAACAAACGATCGGAAAAAGTTTCTTGAAGACCTCAAGGTTGCGCGTGGGTTATACCGTGAAAGGATCATGACCGAGATGTTCAATGCATACATGGATGAGCCGCTGGCAATTCGCAGGGATGTCATGAACTATGTCAACATGATCATTGGTATTGACGCTGAAAATCTCGGACCGGACCGGATGTGGAAATACCGGGATCCGCAGTCTGGAGAGCTACGAGCTTTAAAAATTGACGAAAGATATATATCGAGTGTTGAAGAACGGTTGGGGCTTAAAACCAGAGAACAACACGACATGTTCAGAACGTCGATTCGAAAAATTTATGGACAACGTATTTCTCTCAATCCTGACTACGATTTCATGGACAATCTTGAGCTTGTTAAAGCTGTCACCGATGTTCGTCTCAAATCAGATATTGCTGGAGCCGGAAGTCTTATCGGTGCACTTGCAAACAGAACCAATGAGGAAAATCAGAAATTGTACGACAGGATGATACAGACAATGCTGAATAAACTTGGTTACTGTACTACCTGTGCACAGAAAACAATCGAATATTTCTGTACTCAGGAGGATGAAAACTAGTGGAACTATTTTTAAATCCAGATAAAAAAAAGAAACAAATGCAACCTGTCAACGCTCTTGCATCGCTTGATGAACTGCTGGAGCGGGATCGCATCCGTGAACAGGATGGATTCCCACGAAAGATCCGACTGGGGCGGTTCATAAAACCAGGAAAAGTTGATGGTAACTCTATTACAATTGTTCCATCAACGGTTGAAGAGAAGTTTATTCACGAGACTAATTTCGGGGAAAACAATTCTGAAGAGGTTGGTGGCAGTGGTGAAGGTGAGGAGGGCGAAATTATTGGTGAACAACCGGTTCGCCCGGAAAGAGGGCAACAGAGTGGTGCTGGGGATGGTGATGAGGGTGCACATGATATGCAATCCAATACTTATGATCTTGGCAAGATGCTTACCGAAAAGTTTCAGCTGCCTAATCTGAAGGATCGGGGAACAAAGCGCTCTTTGACAAAGTTAACATATGATATAACTGATAAGAACAGGGGGTTTGGGCAGGTACTCGATAAAAAAGCAACATTGCGTAGAGTATTGCAGACTAATTTTGCACTTGGAAGAATTCCTGAAGAGATATCGGATCTTGATACAACAAATCTTATTGTTTCTCCTCAGGATTATATTTATCGGGTATTATCATCAGAGAAGGATTACGAATCCCAGGCTCTGGTCTTTTTTGTTAGAGATTATTCCGGTTCCATGGATGGGCGTTGTACTGAACTTGTCGTATCTCAGCATGTGATGATCTATAGCTGGTTATTGTATCAATATCAGCGGCGGGTCGAGATCCGTTTTATAGTTCATGACACTGCAGCAAAAGAGGTCCCCGATTTTTACACCTATTATAATTCAAAAGTAGCGGGGGGAACACAGGTCAGTGCAGCCTATCAGTTAGTTAATAAGATAATCGAAGAAGAAAATCTGGCATCGCTCTACAATATTTATATGTTTCATGGTACTGATGGTGATGACTGGGACACAACTGGAGAACGGGCGCTTCCCGAATTAAAAAAGATCCTCTCGTATGCAAGCAGGGCTGGTATTACTATCGTAAACCATAGTTACACTGCTGGCGATAAAACTGAGGTACAGCGTTATCTGGAGCAGTCGGGCTTGCTAAAAAGTGATTCAGATCATTTACGTCTGGATGTCATGAGTGAAGATGCAGATGAATCAAGGCTGATCGAAGGAATTAAACGGCTGCTTTCTCAGGAACAATTAAGGTAACCGTCTGATGAAGTAAAGAGGTAAATAATGGAGTTATTGAATCAAAAAGCAAAAATGATCATGGAAGGGTGCAAGGAGCGCGCGCGTGATGCCGGTCTTGAATTCACTAATGATACACTCGAGTATATTGTCACTAACAGAGATCTTCTTGAGTTGACACCAAAATACATGATTCCGACATTGTATGATTACTGGGTTCACGATCTTGAAGTGCTCAAGGAAAAAGGGCGTTATGAGTTGTATCCTTCAAATCCGTATGAGACAGTAATCAATACACGGCCAGCGATCTCATTTTATAATGATAATAATCCTGACTGGATGAATGTCATGATTTTCTATCATGTGCTTGCTCATATCGATTTCTTCCAGAATAACATATTTTTTAAAAAAACATGGGATATTGACTTTACAAATCAGGCGCTTTCTGATAAGCGTCTTATTGCCAGACTGCGTTCGGAACACGGGCGTTGGGTTGATTATATAATTGAATTTGCCCGCAGTATCGATAATCTTGTTGGTTATACCAGCGACCTGCTGACATCTGGGGATGCATCAAGACAGACGATTTCGCTGGTAGATTTTTATTTTGACATATTCCTCCAGCAGATAAAAAAGGTTCATACAACAGAATACCTTAAAGAACTGGAAAAGTATAACGAGTGTGTTTCACTACATAAGGAAAATGCAGATCAGATTTATTTTACTGATGTTAGAATTAAATATCCGGAATTTAATTCACATTATGTCAAAGTGTCAAAAAACTATAACCCGCAGAAACCTGACATAGTACAATATATACTCGATCATTCACGATTTCTCAATGAAGAAAAAAACAGATGGATGCGCTCTATACTGGAGATAGTTCGGAAAACATCACTGTTTTTCCAGCCGCAGATAAGAACGAAAATCATGAATGAAGGGTGGGCAAGTTATTGGCACGAGGCGCTGTTTCTTCAGGATGATCGTATTAAAGGGCATGAGATTGACTTTGCCAGAACACATACCATGGTTGCATCATTACCGCGCATTGGTTTGAATCCATATGCTCTTGGGATGCGACTTTTTCAGTACATTGAAGAGCAGGCGGAAGTAGGCCATTATACAAAAGAATATCGTAAGTTAAAACGTAATGATGAACGGGCTGAGTTTTTAGATACAGCTGTTTCTGGAAAAGAATACATATTTACTATTAGGAAGGAGCTTTGTGACACCATCTTTATCGGTAATTTCATAGATCAGGATTTCATGAGTATTCATGATCTGTTTGTCACGGGAAAGAGGCTTAATGAGAGTAAAATGGTCTGGGAATATTATGTGAAAAGTCGCGAAGCTGCTCAGTACAGGGAGATGCTGCAATCACAACTGTACCATCCACCATATATTTCATTGGCAGATAATGCAAATAATGATGAGTCCTTATATCTGTTTCACCATTTTGAAGAAAAACCCCTGGTACAGGAGTTTATAGCAGGGACGATGCTTGGAATCGAATATCTGTGGGGTAAACCTGTACATCTTGAGACTAGCGAGATTGTTACATCAAATCAAAAAGGTGCAAACAATTATCAGAAAAAAGACCGGGATGTCGCAGACAGAGACCTCAGGTGGAAACGGGTTGTCTATACAATGGAAAACAGAAAATTATCAAAACGAGATCTTTAATAATCATTACTATTCAATAAAGAGAACTATGAAGTCATCAATAACACTTTTACACAAACTAACATCGGAACTTGGCAATAGAGCTCACCAGGAGATATTAACCTTTGATGAGTTCATCAATGAAGTTCAACTAAAACCAGAAAAAGTTGTCAGAAATGTCTTTCAGGTTTTTCACGATATGATTCAGTTTTATTTAGGGAAAGGGTATGATGAATATCCCGATGATCCTGAGTCAATCCATTATCTTCATTACGATTGCAACAAACTCTTTGAAGAAAACTCTGACCGACCGTTTTTTGCAGATCGGCTGTTTGCAAATAGGTTGGTAAACCTAGTCAATTCAATGAAAACCGGGTCGCAACAGAATAAAATTTACATATTTAACGGGCCGCCCGGATGTGGTAAGAGTACCTTTCTGACTAATCTTCTGGGAAAATTTGAAGAGTACGCTAATTCAGATGAAGGAATCCGATATGAATTGCTCTGGAGGCTCGATCCATCTCTTTTGGATACTGTAGAAAATGATTCGAGGAAAGATCTTGTTGAGCGCATAGCAGCACTTCTTTCTCTTGATCATACAGATTCTCTGACCCGGGAAGACATCGGGAAACACATATCGACTGGAAGAGATGGCAGCATTGAAGTTGCCTGCCCAAGCCATGATTTTCCGTTGTTAATAATTCCAACTCGGTTCAGACGCTCTTTTTTTGCTGACCTTTTTGATAAAAGCAGTTTTAAAGACTTACTGTTTCATAATCGCGGGTATCACTGGGTTTTCAGAGAGAATGTCTGTACTTTCTGCAGTACGCTATATCATGCTCTACTGAGTAGAATGAAAGAACCTTCAAATATTTATAAAATGATTTATGCACGCCCATATCGGTTTAACAGAAAAACGGGCGATGGAATTGCAGTGTATAATCCAGGAGACCAGCCTTCAAAAAACTCAGTTTGTCACAATCCATTTATTCAAAATAAAATTGATACATTGCTGAATTCAACAACCGATGTGACGTATCTATATTCTTCTTATGCAAGAACAAATAATGGAATTTATGCTCTTATGGATGTAAAGTCGTATAATACTGAGCGGCTTAATGAACTCCATAACATTATCAGTGAAAGTGTTCATAAAGTTGAGCATGTCGAAGAGAATGTAAATTCTCTTCTTCTGGCGATAATGAACCCTGAAGATCAGCGCAGTATAAAGGAATTTAAATCATTTACTGATCGTATCGAATATATCAATATACCATATGTCATGGATATCAGTACCGAAATTAAAATATACAAACACACATTCGGACATTCGGTGCAGGACTATTTTCTTCCAAGAGTGCTGCTGAATTTTGCTCGGGTTATTATATCGTCAAGATTGAGTACCCGTTCAGATGCACTTCTGGACTGGATCACTGAGCCGAAAAAGTACAATCTGTTCTGTGATGAAAACCTTCAGTTGTTAAAAATGGACATATATGCCGGTAAAATTCCTGCATGGCTCTCTGAAGACGACCGAAAAAGGCTTTCGGCAAATCGTAGAAGAAAAATACTCGCTGAAGCTGATAAAGAAGGTAACTGTGGTATTTCCGGAAGAGATTCAATAAAGATTTTCAATGAATTTTTTACAATATACAGTAAACATGATAAGTTGATAAATATGTCGATGCTCTGTGATTTTTTTATACGTAAAAAAAGGGAACTACTTCAGAATATACCTTCAGGATTTATTGACTCGCTCGTGAAGATGTACAATTATAACGTTCTTCAGGAAGTTAAGGAATCGCTGTTTTACTACAATGAAGATCAGATTTCAAAAGATATTCTGAACTACATTTTCGCAGTGAATTTCGAACCGCCGGTGCAGGAACTGTGCACGTTTACAGGTGAAAAGGTCAAGATTTCAGAGGAGTTTTTTGCAAGTATAGAAAACAGACTTCTTGGATCAAACGCAACTTCAGGAAGACGGAAGGAGTTCAGGGAAAGTATACAGTGGGAGTATACTTCACAAACGCTAACACGTGATATTCTTCTGGATCAGAAAAATATCAGAGAAACAGAGATATTCAATCGACTTAAGGAACGGTATGTTCAAAATGTAAAGGAAAAGGCTCTCGATCCCTTCCTCGAAAACGAAAATTTCAGAATGGCCATAAAGGAGTACAATTCCGAGCAGTTCAAGACATACGATAGAAAAATCCGTCTTGATATAAGATTTTTATTCAGAAATCTTCAGAAAAAATTCCATTATACCGAACAGGGCGCTCGGGAAGTTTGCATGTATGTTATTGATAACGATCTCGCACGCACTTCGAGCAGGTGAAGGGGTTTGAGTGAAAAAAAAGTTGCAGAAAAACTCTGCAACTAATTTAAATGGGCAAGGGAAACGCTTAAAAGAATCAGTAGGTGATGACAAACTTACCTTTACTCAATATATGACTGTTTTTAATTTTATACAGGTAAGCTCCAGGTGGTAGCCGATCTATTGTAAGTGAAACACATAAGGAATTGCATATTACATTTTTAGAGAAGATACATTTTCCATTCAACGTCCAGACAGTAACATCTGTGGTACTACCATAACCAGCTGTATTAACTATTAAGCTATTACCACGGATAATGATTTTATAGGTACTCTTAATTGAAGATGCTGCATTTAAAATCTCCGGTTTTACAGCTGTTGATGGTACATTTGTTGCAATTTTTCCCTCATTTATTGATGCACTGCGAATCGAAAAAGCCTTTGTGGCGTTTCCCTGCGCTGGTGGAAGAGTGATGCTCAGTAATGGTAGTGGATAATTTTCATCTATGTCATCGTTGGTAACAATTGCAACTTTTAAAAGTTTATTGGCTTGATCGATTCTGGAGTTTAATGTGGCTCCTCTTATAAGGGTTGTTATTGAACCACGCGATAGAGTGACAATCGTAGGGTCATACTCAATTGAAAACTCACCTGCGACAAAGCCTTTCAAATTTGAACCGATAATTGTATATGTCAATTCATTGCTGGCACTATTTTCAATTTGAGTGGTGAGATTAGCAACTGGAAGTGTTACAGTAGTTCTTTTCTGAAGAGTTTTTCCCGCAATAGACTGCGTGACAGGGAATTCTGGAAGTAAACCAACGCTGTGCTGGAAGATCAGAGCTGCATCATAGCTTGTTATCGATCCATTTCCAGATACGTCTGCGACAGCAGTAGTGAAATTGGGACAACAAACTGAATCAGGGAGTGACAGCGCTCCTACAACAAAAGACATTACTTTTTGAGCATCAAAAATGTTAACTTCTCCATTACCGGTAACATCACCGTAGAGAAGGGTGTTTTTTGAGATAATAATTTTGCCGGCTTTGGTGGTTGCAGTAACCAGTTGGTAGGTTTCATCAATTGAGATATTGTTAAGTGATATGTTGCAGGTGTCATGGTCGCCTGCTGATTGTTTAACCAGAAAGATGCATCTGATAAGCTCACCTTCACCATAAGTAATTGGTGTAGAAATTCCTGCGATAGCGATGCTGGTAGAATCTGTTGTGAGGGGGTTCCAGCTAAAAAGTGACCAGTTACTGACAATACCACTGTCTTTTGTAACGGAGAGCAGCTCAACTATTGATGAGTTGTATTTCATAGAAAACTGACAGGCGCTGATAGAAAAATCCTCGAAATTGGTAAGGTACACAGGCATTATTACTGTGTCACCTGGTTGTGCGTAGGTTGTTTTCATTCCGAGGTTAATCTCAAAAGCCGGTTCATCTGCAGGCTTTAATTGCTTGTAAATTGTTTGAATCGATTGGATATCAAGGACGTAATTGTAAAGTTTAAGTTCGTCAATTTTGCCCTTAAACCAGTTGCGCCATTGACTACTGTCTGCCGGTATTTGACAACCTATAACGGCATTGCTGTGCGACATACTATAGCCGCCTGGACTGACGTAGCTTCCGGCGAGTCTTCCGTTGAAATAAACTTTCATTGTCTGATTGTCGTACGTACCCGCAACATGATACCATTTACGTGGTTTGAGTGCTGAATCGGAGGTACAGTAATTCCATGAATTTCCTGAGGTATTTGCCATTGCCAGGTGAAATTTACCACGATCATCAACGCTTATCTCAAATCCTTCAGCTTTAGCTGAAGGTATCCATGTCTGGGTTGTAAAAATGGTATGAGCATTGAAAAAGGAACCTGGGTTTACAAGGTCAACATAGGAGTAAATCCATCCCTCTACAGTGAACTGCGGGGCATTAAATACCACTGAAGAATTTTTCACTGTTACAAGAAAACTGTCATTAGTACAATTAAGGCTGTTTCCTTTTAGTCCATTGATAACAGATGCAGAACCTTTACTTAGTACTGCATCGAAACCGTTTCCAGTCACATCAAAATAAGTCTGGTTGTCGGTTGAGTCAAAAGACCAGTGAGCAAGCAATCGAGGTTCAGTTGTGTATGGATTCAATTCGGTGTAATGATTGACAATGCTTGAAGAATCGAGTGTATAGTTATACAGCTTGAGTTCGTCAATGAGACCGGAAAAATGGCAAAATGCCTCACCATTCGTTCGAACCTGGCATCCTATTGTAGCATCTGCTTTCGGAGGGATAATGTTTCCTGAATAAGGCAATTGATTAACCTTTCTGCCATTGATGTAAATTTTTAACATCTGGCCATCACAAGTACCTGCAAGGTGATACCATCTTTTGAGTTGCAAGGACTCTGGAGAGGTACATTCTATCCAGGAATTCTGACCTATTGTTATATCAGGCCTTCCACCACCAAAGATACAGAAACTCCATCCATTATAGCTGCCGATTGATGTATACTCAAGGATTTTAAACTGATTTGAGAGGCGTCCCATTACTGTTGGATCTTCATTGATCATAACCCATGCTTCAACACTGAACTCAGATAGTAAAAAGTCACTTGAAGAGTTCCGGACAACAGGTTTAAAGGATGTTCCACTTAATGATAACGCGTTTCCGAGTACACCTTTTTCTGTTTGAAGGTAAGGTGACGATACATGATAATTATCGCGAACGATATTGTAAAATGTATCTGCATTCTGTGTATCAAATGACCAGTGGGCAATCATTTGTGGCTTGATTGAGTAAGGATTCAACTCGGTGTAATGCTTGACAATACTTGCAGAGTCAAGCGCAAAATCATATAATTTTAATTCGTCAATAAGACCGTAAAAATGGCAAAATGCTTCACCAGTCGTTCGGACCTGGCATCCAATAGTAGCGTTTGCTTCTGGTGGAACTGCAGTCCCGGTATAAGGTAGTTGATTAACTTTTCTACCGTTAATATAGATACTTAACATTTGGCCATCACATGTACCGGCAAGATGATACCATTTTTTTAATTGTAAGGACTCTGGTGAAGTACATTCTGTCCATGAATTCTGTCCAAGTGAAATATTAGGCCTTCCGCCCCCAAAAATGCAGAAACTCCATCCATTAGAGCCGCCTATAGACGAATATTCCAGGATTTTATACTGATTTGAGAGACGTCCCATTTTAGTTGGATCTTCATTAAGCATCACCCAGGCTTCGACACTGAATTGAGACAGTAAAAAATCTGTTGAAGAGTTCCTGATTACAGGTTTAAATGATGTTCCGCTTAATGATAACGCGTTTCCGAGTACACCTTTTTCTGTTTGAAGGTATGGGGAAGATACATGGTAATTATTCTGCGCAACATTGTAAAAGGTATCGGTTTTCAGTGAATCAAAAGACCAGTGTGCAATGACACTGTTTCCAGAATATGAGGGTAATACGATAGCACTGACGAACAATAGTGTGAAAAGGTGTTTGCATGTCATAAGACCTCCTTAATGCTTTTATCAGACGCAGAGAAATTAAACAAATTGTATGCCGAAAACAAATATGACATTAAATATAAAGAAAACGATATGATTTCAGAATTAGTCTTGATGTTGAGACTGGAATCTTAAAAGTGAGACGGTTAATTAACACCAGGAATAATATGTCCTCTCGCAACACGAAGATCATTCCAGAGGGTGTGCCTGGAGCGCTTCCGGTCTTTGACAGACATTTTTATATGGATAAAGACTGTGTCATTGGATGTATAGGAATGTTGAGTGAGCGAAACCGGACTTTGTATCGGATTTCCATCATGGTAAAAAAAGCTGACTCGATTGCTGTCTCTACTGATACCAATGTTACCCGAAAAAAGATCAGTTTCCTTACTGAAACTTTGAAGATTATCAGATCTGCACTCAATACGAATCCGGTTTTGTGTTCCTTGAAGAAAGATTCCTGCAACATCACCGCTCCATTTTCCTGTGTCATTACTGGTTGAAATAAAAAATCCTGTCTCAAACCCATCATCCATCTCATCACGGATTCTGAAATCAACAGAAGTGCTGAAATTGCCACAAAGTTTGAATCTGCTTACGAGCCCTGTTGCATTGACCTGTTTGGCCTGGGTCGAATCAAAAATAAAAAGCAACTTTTTATCCGTAAAATCTATTCTAATGGTTGATGTATCATCACTGTTGTACAACTGCCAGTATGAAGAGTTCCGGGGGTGTGAATCAAATGGTTCCAGAAATTGCATTCCAATAGTAAATGGCACGGGTGTAGATGCCCCTTTGGAATCGTGAATAAAAAACATTCCTTTAAACGTACCAAGAACAGAAGGGGTAATAGTTAACAGTATTCGTTTAGTGTCAAAGGTTTCTTCTAACAGCGTACCATTTGCTCTCACAGGGGGCAGCTCAGGAATCTGCAATAAGTCTGAATCAGACTGAGTAGTAAAATTTAGTTTTTTATCATTCAAATCTTTGACTGAAAGTGTGCAGACAACACTGTCAGGAAAAAATAACTGTTTGTTGATGGAAGTGATATTCTGACATGATGGTGTACTATTGGAAAGCGGGATGTCTGTATTGTAGGTGCATAATAGAAACAGAAACGAAACAAATGTAAATATTGCCAGGTACTGCTTATTCATATTACTTTTCAATCCTTGCAAGTTGTTTTCTGGCTTGACGGGACTTTAATGCCGTCGTAATGCCACTGCAGAAGGCAACTCCGGATGAAATGTCAAAAGTAAGAATAAGTGCGTTTGAATGTCTGATTTCATTACGTAACGAGGTATAGCGAATTTGGTCACCTATCCCGGCTGCATCTTTGAACTGATTGTACACAGGTTTGTTTCTTTCGTATTGAACTATACTCAAACCAAGAAGTATTGCTGCAGCAGACGATGATGAAATTGAACCCGCTAAAAACCGTTGATGCTTATTTCTAAGGTCACCAAGAATTTTATTTTTATTAAAAAGTTTCATCTCCGTTTCATGGACAACTGAAAGAGAATCCTCCACGAATTTTAATCGCTGCTGTTTTTCAAATTCAGATTTAATCACTCTGAAAAGTGCAGCAGTCTCCATTGAAATATATTCTGATGGCAGGGCAATTGAAGAATCAAATTGCAGCGCTTTTAAGAAATGGAACCGGGCATCTCCAATTCTTTCTGTGCTGAAATAGGCGACTCCCAGATAACTGTAATATTTTGAAATAAGTGATGAATCTGTTCCTTTGGATAAAGAATCAATTATCGGTGCAAGTGTATCGATCAATGCTGGATACTCGCCCCATTCAAAATAATCGCGTACTGCATTGTGTAAGTCTGCAAAAGTGGATAAAAATGTTAAGAAAAAGCATACAGAGATTTTTATGCGCATTGTATGAAAATAAAACCGGAATAGCCTATTCGCTTAAAAAAAGGTGAGATTAAAGCTTAAATTGTGAAAGATAACGGTAAAAAGTACTGCGTGGAAGTTCAAGCAGACGGGCAGCTTCTTCCTTATTGCCCCCAGAACAATCAAGCGCTTTTTGTAGAAGCTCCTTTTGAACTTCCCTTACAGTGTGTTCGAAATTCCCTAATTGTCTGGGAGAAGTAAGATGCTCCTCAAAGCGGATAAGAGGATTGCGTGACGTTATAACTGCTCTGTGGATTACATTGGATAACTCCCGAATGTTTCCAGGCCAATGCCATGTTGCTATAAAGCGTAACGTGTCCGGATGAAAATCAAAAATATCTTTGGATGGGTACTGAACTTTGAATTTCTCGAGGAAATAATACGCAAGAACAACGATATCTTCACCGCGTTTTCGCAATGGAGGTATTTCAATAGAGAACTGATTGATTCGGTAGTATAAATCGGTTCTAAACAGATTTTGTGCTATCATTTCAGAGAGCGAACGATTGGTTGCGCATATTACTCTTGTGTTAACTGTTAATTCCTGAGTAGAGCCAATAGCTCGTATTGTTCCAGTTTCCAGAGTACGAAGCAGTTTTGCCTGAAGAGACATTTCAAGCTCACCTATTTCATCAAGAAACAATGTACCTCCATCAGCTGCACGAAATAATCCCTCATGATCACTGGCAGCACCGGTAAAACTTCCTTTCTTGTGACCGAAGAGCTCCGATTCCAGAAGTTCTCCGCGCAGTGAACTGCAATTAATAACAATGAATGGCTGCTGTGACCGTTTGCTTTTCTGATGAATAAGATGCGCAAACTTACTTTTACCAGTACCGGTCTCACCTTGCAGCAGTACGGTTATATCTGATTCTGCAACCGCTTCTATTGTTGAAAGAAGGTCCTGCATAACTCTTGATTGTGCAATGATACCATCAATGGACCCCGAGTGAGTCAATTTCGAGAGTGATTGCTGTTGTTGTATAATGTATTCAACATGGTTGATAAGCATCCCTGCAATGGTCGCATACAGTGTGAGCGATTCGAGATCCTGTCGGCTGAAAGAAACGGCAATATTGCGACTGCCCACATACAGAACACCGGTAATTTTTCCAGCAACAGAAATTGGTGTACAGATTACCGATCGGACCTTGAGGTCTGCAATACTGTGGATGTTTTTATATTGCGGATCTGTTAGCGCGTTGGGTATGCAAATCCCGTTTCCATTCTGTATAGCATTCTGAATGATTGTGTCGCTGAAAAGATCTTTAGAGGTGTTCGGACAGGTCGATACAAACAGGGATGGTTTATTCTCTTTGTCCAGAAGAAAGATAAAAACCTCTGTTCCAGCGGTCATATCGATCAGGGTTGCCATAAGTTTTTCAAGAAGCACCGGGAGTGATCGCTCTTTTCCGATAGCCGCGATTAGTCTGTTGATATTGTCAAGAAGGTCCGGTTGTGTGTTGTTCCTGGTTTCCTCAACATTTTTTGAAGTCTGCTGTTCAAGAATCAATTGATGAGAGCCGATTGTAATACAATCATTATCTGAGAGTAAGGACTGTTTCCTGATTTTCTTCCCATTAAGAAGTAAACTTGATTTTCCGATCGGCTCGCAATAGTAATTTGACTGTATCATCTCAATTTTTACTGCACATTCAGAGATATCTGTACCATCGAGAACAAGATCGTTTTCAGGTGAGGTACCAATAAAAAATAAACGGTTACCTAAGGGGTAAAGACTTGACAACGTGCCGTTGGAATGACGCAACGAAAAATAATTATTCATTACTATCTGCCCTCAGGTTCTTTCGATTTAAGACGAATTCTGAGAGTCTGGGTATCAGATGGAACAATATTGATTGAGTCGATATGTGTTTGATACCCCTCTTTTGTCAGTACCATGGAGTGAATACCTTTAGTGAGAATGATCGTATTTAATTTCGGTGTTTTACCACGTTCGATTCCGTCAATATATATCGTGACCCAGGGGGGATTGGTAAGAATCTTTAGAAATCCCTCAGCAGGCTCGGTAGTTGAATCCTTTTGTATTTGACTGAGTTGTTGTTTTTCGGATGAGTCAACCGTACTGTGTATTGCTGGTTCTTTTACTTTTAATGGCTCAGATAGTTCTTTTACAGAAGATGTAATTGTATCAGGTATTGATCCCAATGGTTCAGTTTGAACCATTGCGGTAGAAGTTATAATTAATTCAGTATCAGATGTAACTGGAAGTGTATTGTTAAGTGAATTCCGGGGAGGCGGGGGAGGTGTCTTGTTAACAAGGAAAGTAGCAACGAGACTTGTAATGAGTACCGGAATAATGATGCCGGGATACAACCACCCGAAACGCGTTTGTTTAGATTTTTTAACTGCCCGGTGCTTTATTTTTGAGTCTTCAGAACTCAAATCACCAAATCGTTCAGCCTGATCAAGATTTTTTAATCCCTGAATGAGCTTTTTAGCGTTAAGGTCATCAATCCCTTTTTTTCTGTAAATAGAAAAAAGTGATGTATTCTCCTGCACCATAAATCGATGTGGTTCACTCTGAAAATCTGCAATGGTACTTTTTGAAATTTTGAGGGAATCAACACTGGCTTTGTTTTCGATCAACTTGATAAGCACGGATGAATCAGGTCGCAAGTGCGGGTCTTTTTGAAAACATTGGCCGATAAGATCGGATAACCAATAAAGTATCCTGTGGTTCAATGAATACATCTCTTTTGGGTTGGTATTGAGAATGGAATTAATGATCCCATGGGGAGTGTCAGCATCAAATGGTAATACGCCACACATACATTGATATAAAACCACCCCAAGAGAGTAAATATCAGCCTTCCCGGTTACTTTCTCGCCCCGAATTTGTTCCGGAGATACATAATGAGGTGAGCCAACAAATGATCCTGTCATCGTAATGGATTGATTACGAGCAATATAGGCGATTCCAAAATCAGTGATAATGATTGTACCATCTTTTCGAATCAGTATGTTAGATGGCTTGATATCACGATGTATAATCCCATTAGTGTGGGAACAATGAAGTCCTGAAGCTATCTGGAGGGCGATCTCAATTGCAACTGAATTTGGAATTGTGCCATGTTGTTCCAGAAATTCAGTAAGTGTTATTCCATCGATATACTCCATAACCAGAAATGGACCACCTGATGATTCACCAAAATCGTAGATTTTAATAATATTTTCGTGGGATAAAGCAGCTATAGCTTTGGCTTCATTGGTGAATCTCGTCACTGTTTCACCATGTTCAAGAAGATGGGGATGAAGTTTTTTTAATGCAACAGTTCTCTGAAGCTTCTTATCCTCAACAAGGAAAACAGTCGCCATACCTCCGGAATTAATTTTTCGAATGATCGAATAGCGTTCTGTCAGAGGGGCTGGTTTCATAGATGTTTAAAAAGATGTAAAATTCATCAAAGAAAAAAACGATTAAAATTCCCTGCTTAGATATCCATCATGTTTTAATAAGCCAAGCTAAGGATAAAATAATTAAAAATCATTATGAAATATATGCTGGGGACTGCTTTGGATTAAAATTGTGATAATTTGTGCTTAGATCATATTAAAAAAAGACAGCGATTTTGTTCGCTGTCCTTTTGGAAAGTAAGGAGAAATCTTCTCAGAATCCGACATCTATACCAAAATAGATTGCTCTGCCTTCGATTTGAGGTAGAGTAAAATTTTTAGCTTGTCCTGTTGCAGGCAGCCAGATCTCTTCATCAAGAAGGTTGTACGCATCAACATGAATAGCAAGCTGAGGAATCTTCCAGTTGAAAGCCTTATCTAATTCATATTTGAGAGTTAGATCAAGAAGGTCAAAAGCTTTCCGCGTTTTATTGTAGGTTGCATTATATCTTTTATCAAGTTTTCCTTCATAGATATTGAATAAGCTTACGGTCAATCCATAGTTACTATAACTGATACCTCCTTTGGCGCTGGCTTCAGGAACAGGCATCATGTTGCCGGCAGAATCTCCAGTAGTATTTTTCTGATAGAGACCGGAACCTAAAAGCATGAGTTCTTTCGTTATGAAAAGTTTTCCTTCGATTTCCGTACCGAAGATAGTGGTTGGAATTTTGTAATTCTGATAATGAACAGGGGGAACCAGCTTTTGTTCCAGAGAAATATTATTACTGATTTGACTGTAGTAGTTATTGATACCTATAGATACTCTGTTTGTTTGTATGTTAGCACCAATATCTACAGTTCTGATCTTTTCCGGCTTAAGTGTAGGAGTTCCTTTGAGTGTCGGATGTTTGAGGTATAATTCCATCATTGAAGGGGCTCTGAATGCTGTACTGTAAAGAGCCTTGACATTGACAATGTCATCGGGCGACCAGATAATACCAAGTCGTGGGTTGATATCAAGATCGATACCTGCTGCTTTGTTCGCCTGGATACCTGCAATTACTTTGATTTGAGAAAGAATTTTATAATCACCCTGGATATAGCCGGAAATGGTGTTCTGTGTTGTGTCAATGGTTGTGGCCAATGGTAATCCACTTTTTTCCTTGCCCTTAACCAGATTGCCAAGTATACCTATGGTAATATTCAGATCTTTTACAGGGTGAAGGAAGTTTGTCCATTCACCGGTAAGGTCAAATGAGTTTCTATGTGGTGCAGGGAATGAGTCGGCCTTTAACCATGATTGAGTGTATGTCGCATTAAGGGTCATGTCCCAGAAATCAGAAAATTTGTGAGTGAAACCAAGATCGTTAAACCATTTATCCCAGAGGACTTCACCATACGCTTGGCGTCCAACGACACGCGCTTTAACAGCATTTATATTTGAAGAATCAGCAGGAATATATTTTTGCATTGCATAATAATTTTGCCACTGGTTATAGGATGTCATATACCTAAAACCTTTAAAAGATAGTTCGCCATACACACCGGCACCTTTGTCTGGAATGGAGAAATCACGGAAAACAGTGTCACCGGACTGAAATGTCACATCCCATGGGCGAATGTTTTTATATTGCCCTCCTATTACAAAACCAAAATCATTGAATTGATAGCGAGCATTGACCATTCCCTGAAATGCACCGGGAATACCACCGTTGAGAGTGATTTCAGTATTATTATCACTGGATTTTTTCGTAATTACATTTATAACACCCGAAAAAGCGTTCGAACCATACAAAACAGACCCTGGACCCCGGATAACTTCCAGTCGATCGATGGAACTAACGGGAAAGGATTCGAGGATCTCACTTTTAATTCCACCTTCTTCTGCTTCACGTACTGGACGACCATTAATGAGCAGCAGTATGTGGTTTGCAGCTGCACTGTTCTGATCACCACGAATGGAAACACAACTTCTATCGGTCAGGTAGATAGTTGACAAGTTAATGCTTGGCATCCGGATTAAAATATCTTTCAACGTCCTTGCGCCAAACCTTTCAAGTTCATCTCGTGTCATCACGGAAATAACACCGGCAGCTTCAGAAAGTTTTTCTTCAGTTTTAGAGGTTGTGGTAACAGTAATATTCATGAGATCATAAAGGCTCAAGTCCAGCAAAGCTTCAGTGTTGATGGAAATTGACGATGTATCTGGTTGTGTTGCAGGTGGATCATCACCAAAGATAACAGATGGCAGGAGAAATAATGTTGCCAAGAGGAAAAAAGATAGTCTTCGTCCCATTTGAAACTCCTTTTTTAGTTTGAAGGGAATAAGAACTAGTTTGTATTCAAATCGATGAATAATGATGATACACTCGTTGTAAATACAATGCAATAACAGATTAAAAGCGAATCAGCAAAATGAATTTAAAAAATATGGGAAATTTACTAATGTTTAGCTTGCAATAATAAAGGGTTGATGATACAATCATGAATCATATTGAAATATTGAACCACTGCAGGGAGTTTTAAATGATCACAACAACTGTTCGCCAGTTTTTATTGCTAGTTGTAATATCTGCTTCTGTTTTCGTTAGTTCGGGCTGGTGTGAAGAAATTGGAGCGGCGCCTGCACCTCTTCAAGCTGCTTTGTTTTTGAAACTGCTTGCCTTTGATAAAAATATTGCCTCCGGAGGCACTATTACCTTATATGTAATTG
Organism: Chitinispirillaceae bacterium; assembly: GCA_050301235.1. Classification (GTDB taxonomy): domain Bacteria; phylum Fibrobacterota; class Chitinivibrionia; order Chitinivibrionales; family Chitinispirillaceae; genus JAFGIN01. The sequence goes on from JBNKZD010000263.1 coordinate 23,164, forward strand.
GCTCTCCTGAGTTTGCAGCAGAAATGAAAAAAGCTGAAGGAAAACCGGTTGGTACAGCAACGCTTGCAAAAGTTATTGAAGGTGATGGTGTTCCCAGTGAAAAACCATCAGTGATATATGCTGGGACCGAAGCGAAATTATCAGAAATTATAGCTTATACAAAAAGTAAAAAAGTACTCAGTATTACAGGAAATCCTGCATTAGTATCTAAAGACGTATCGCTTGTTGTTGGTATCAGTGAAGCGAAACCTAAAATTATGCTCAATCTTTCATCATCAAAGGATGAGGGTATAGATTGGAATCCCGCAATTCTAAAAGTAGCGGCGACAATAAAATAACGAGAAACCATGATTCTATGATTACCAACTCAAGTCCCAATTAAAAAGGAATGTCATGCATTTATCATCGATAAAAATGCGTTTACTTCTGTTAACGGCAGGGTTTGGTCTTTTGATGTTGCTGTTTCTTGTTTTAATAATTCCACCAAAAGCTTCAAAACTTGCAACCCAGGTAATGGAAGAGAATGCCTTCTACATAAACAATCTTCTTTGTGATAATCTGGCACTAGGCATGCAAACTGTTGACCTTGATAATGGAGAAGCACTTGAACAATCTCTGAAATCGCTGAAAGAAGGGTCGTCAGAGAACAAGCTTATTCAAACAGTTGCAATATATAACAATGAATTAAGATATGTAAAAGGTTTTAACGCTGATACCACAAAAATTATTTCAAAAATTGAAAAGGCAGTCATAACATCAGATTCAAAACAAACGGCAATCATTAGTCCCATGCATGATTTTGAAAAAAAAGTAGTTGGCTATGTATACTGTGTGTTCAGTAAAAAACAGCTCATAGAAAAAACTGATCGGTTTATGCAGTTTATCTGGTTAGTCAGTGGAATTTTTCTGGTAGTAGTAGTATCTGTAGGACTTATTGTGGCTCAGTCGATCATTCTTCCGATAAGATCCAGCATCACGATGATAAAAAACATTGCAGCCGGTGAAGGGGATTTGACACAAAGGCTCACCTACCTGTCGGATAATGAGGTCGGTACACTGTCCAGGTGGTTCAATACTTTCGTAGAAAAATTGCAGAAGATCATAAAAACAATTGCAGACAGTGTTCGTGAACTGACAACATTTTCAAAAGATTTTTCATCTGTGTCGTCGGCTACAGGTAACGCTGCCGATGAATTACGCGACAAAGCACAAAATGCAAACTATGCTGCTGAAAAGGTCTCAACTTCTCTAGAGGAAATATCTTCATCAGCGAATGTCATGTCAACCTCAGTAAATGCAATAAGCGTTGCGATTAATGAGATGAGTACGACGATCAATGAAGTTGCAGGAAATTGCCAAAAGGAAACAACGATTGCATCTGAAGCTGATGTGAAAGCTGAGCTGGCTCTTACGGCAATGAAGGAATTGGGTGATAAATCCAATGATATAGGTGCCATTGTCGATATGATAAAGCGCATTTCAGATAAAACAAAGATGCTTGCATTAAATGCCACCATCGAAGCAGCTTCCGCAGGTCAGGCTGGAAAGGGTTTTACTGTCGTAGCGATGGAAGTGAAGGGGTTGGCACGGCAGACAGATGAAGCAACAGACAATATTAATAAAAATATCATGGAAATGCAGCAAAAGACGGAATCTGCCATAAAAGTTATCGAATCAATTGCTTCTATTATTGATCAAATAAATTCAATTTCGCAAATCATTGCCAGTTCGGTTGAAGAACAGTCGTCGGTCGTAAAAGAGGTCGCAAAAAATGTGGAAAATACAAATGAGAACGCATCTGCCATAGCGAATCAGGTATCGAAAAGTGCGTCGGAGATTAAAACAGTGTATCAAATTGTTAAAGAAGTTGACGTAGTTGCCAACGAAAATGAAAGAAGTTCGAAAAATATGATAGATCTTGTAAAAAAATTTACGGAACTTACAGAAAAAGTTAATGGAATTGTAAAACAATTCAAGGTTTAATGCCGCATATAGTGTACATTTTTTTTCACTGGCAGATCTAATGCGTGAAACACTGAAAACCCTCGTTTTTTATTAAATAACCTCAATTAAATTCAATGTTTTGAAATTCAGGGGACAAATCACTATTTTTCAGTAACGTTACATCATAAAAGTACGTGATTATTTTAATTTTTTTTGGTTATAATAAAAAGATAATTGTATCTATCTCTCACATCTTTTTAATCTCATTCTTTAAAAATCTTCTCACACAAGACATCTGGGTAATTATGAATACTACACTCTTCTCAAAAATTGGATCCACGGATATCAAAAACAATAGCATTGAAGAACTAAGCATTGAGACAATGCAGACACTGTTTCATACCATGCCGGTTGGTGTTGCTTATAGTAAAATGATTCAGAGAGAAAACAATGAATTTGATTTCAGGATTATTTTTGTAAATAAGATATTTGAAACCCTCATTGGATTGGACTGTGTCCAAAATAAACTGATATCTGAGCTTATACCCGGGATTCGAACATCGGATCCTGCATTACTTGAGTTGTTTGGAAGAGTTACCACAAGTCAGATTGCTGAAAAAACCGAAATATATGTGAACGGATTGAAACAATGGCTTTCGATCTCCATTAGCAGTCCTGAAAAAGACCATTTTCTCGCCATTGTAGATGTTATTAATGAACGTAAGCGAAATGAAGAAGCTCTTCTTTGCAAGACTGCGCTATTTGATGCTCACCTGGACTCATCAATTGAAGGGATTCTTATCGTTGATAAAGAGGGTAAAAAGATTCTTCAAAATCAGCGTACTATTGATTTATGGAAAATACCTCAACATGTCGTCGATGATTCCGACGACCAGAAGCAGGTTGCTCACGTCATGCATATGACAAAGGACCCTGAAAAGTTCGTTGAACTGGTAACATATCTTTACAACCACCCTGATGAGCGGATTCGTGATGAGCTTGAATTAATTGATGGGACTGTACTGGACCGCTATTCAGCTCCGGTTTTAGGAAAAGATGGCCACTATTATGGAAGGATCTGGGCATTTCGTGATATTACCGAGCGAAAGCGTGATGAAGAAGCGCTACGGCAAAAAACAGCTCTTCTTGAGGCTCTGCTTAATTCAACCATTGAAGGAATCATGGTAATGGATAACATGGGGAACAAGATAGTGGAAAACCAGCGAACTTCCGAATTATGGAAAATTCCTGAGTATCTTCAGGGTAACCAAAACATTCCTGCACGTACAGAATTTATAAAAAACATGGTAAAAGACCCCGTAGCATTTTCAAAGAGGATTCAATTCCTTCTAAAAAACGTTGAGGAAGCAAGCAGGGATGAACTGGATTTGATTGATGGGACCGTACTGGATCGGTATTCAGCTCCGGTTTTGGGTATTGATGGCCACTACTATGGAAGAATATGGACCTATCGCGATATTACCGACCGAAAGTTAGTCGAGGCAAGAATCGCAGCTGAAAAGGAGTTACTTTCCGTAACTCTCCGAAGTATCGGTGAAGGAGTCATAACAACCGATATTCAAGGAAATGTCGTGATCATGAATAATGTTGCTGAAGAACTTACCGGCTGGCAACAGCATGAAGTTCAGGGAAAATCATTGTCTACCTTTTTTACTATTGTGAGCGAAAATACACGAAATCAATGCGAAAGTCCGTTTGGTAAAGTACTGTCAACAGGTCAGATAGTCGAATTGGCAAGTAACCCAATCCTGATATCAAAGGATGGTACTGAAAGAGTGATCGCAAATTGTGGCGCTCCAATGAAAGATACGAATGGAGAAATAATTGGTGTTGTTCTGGTATTTCGCGATATTACTGAAAAACAAAGAATGATCGATAAATTACAAAGGATTGACAAGCTGGATTCTTTGGGCGTTCTGGCTGGTGGCATTGCGCACGATTTCAACAATTTATTATGTGTAATATTCGGTTTCATGGAGATGGCCCGGAAAGCAGGAAAAGAAAACAGTAAAGTCTCCGCATATCTTGATAATGCGTTAGTTGCTTTTAATCGTGCAAAAGATCTTACCAGGCAGCTGCTCACATTTTCAAAAGGTGGAGCACCTAAACGAAAGACTGGAAATATTGGCAATTTGGTAAAAGGTAATAGTTCATTTGTGCTGTCAGGGTCTAAAGCCAGTTGTGAATTTGATATTGCACAGGATCTGTGGCTTTGCGACTTTGATGAAAACCAGATGGCCCAGGTGATAGATAATATTATAATTAATGCGATAGAAGCGATGCCGCAGGGTGGGAAAATTAAAATTACCGCCAAGAATATTACCGTGGATGACCAATCTGCATTACCACCTTTAAGGGAAGGAAGTTTTGTTAAGATATCAATTGAAGATACAGGGATTGGAATTCCTCAGGAAATTATTAAAAGAATTTTTGATCCGTTCTTTACAACAAAGCATAAGGGAAATGGCCTTGGACTTGCGACATGTTATTCAATCATTCAAAAACACGATGGATATATTGATGTCGAATCTATTCCGGGCAAAGGAAGTTCTTTTCATATCTATCTGCCGGCCAACAACAATGAGCATGTACAAAATGATACGGTGTTATCATCAGAGCACAAGGGTTCCGGAAAGATCTTATTGATGGATGATGAGGATCTGGTTCGGAACATTGCCAGGACTATGCTTGAAGAGATGGGATATACAGTCGTAGAGGCAAAAGATGGGGAAGAAGCATTGGCACGATGTGCGGAAGCCGAAAGGAAAGGTGAAACATTCTACTGTGCTTTTTTTGATCTCACTATACCAGGAGGTATGGGAGGAAATGAGGCGATTGTAAAATTGAGAGAGTTTGCGCCAGATCTGCCGGTTTTTGCATCTAGTGGCTTTTCTGAAGACCCGGTTATTGCCTGTCCAACAGAGTATGGTTTTACCGATAGTATTTGTAAGCCATTCATGTCAGATGACCTCGCAGAAATGATGAACAAGCATTTTAAAAAAATGGACTTCTGATGAAAGAATTGACAAGAAACTAAAAACTGTTAAAATTCCCCAGAAAACCTGAACTGAAGTTCAAGGCTCACAGTTGATCGCTAAAATTTTTCAGAAAACATCCGGTTATCCAGGACAACTCCGACCTATGTATAACGGAATGGATCCTATTTCACTTGAATTGTTTGGTGTTTATTTGCAGCTGAAATAGTCATTTGATTAGCAAGGTTGATTGGTCTTGTTGCCGCTGATGGTTTGGAGATTATCATAACTGTACCAACCTTTTTCCCCTGGAGATTAAATAGGCTGGAATAACCGTCAGAGGCAATCAATGAAAAACTATCACTGTTAGTTCTTGAGTTGATCGGTTGTCCTATACCCGCAGGCTTATACTTTTTAAGTACATCCAGTAGTGCTGTGTATGCAGGCTTGGGTTGATAGTTGGCTGTGTAAATAAGCGCATCACCGGTACCCCTGAATGTTCCCGGTACCCAGGAGTGTGCATCTGTAAAACCCCAAATCATAAATGTTCTGCAGGCAGGGGTCGAAAGAACTGTTTGTAAGTATTCTCTATAATATTCACCCTGCTTTGCAAGTTCACTCTCGTCAGTAGGCAGAGTGATACGGATATCTAGTTCAGTGACTGAAAGTTTAAGCCCTAAAGCCGCAAACCGGTTAAAGTTCTCTTTAAGGCTTGTAATAAACGCAGGTGTGTATTCTTCAAGCGTTTGATGAGATTGGAATCCTACTCCTGTGATTGGGATACCATTCTCTACCATTTTTTTGACTTTATTATATACCGCTGTCGATTTTGCAGTAATATTACTGGTGTTATAATCATTGTAAAATAACCCTATATCGGGATCTGCCCGGTGAGCGAAAGCAAAGGCAGAATCGATAAAATCTTCACCGATGGTTTTTTTCCAGAAAGAGTTACGCATTGCACCGGAGGTGCCATCACTGAATGCTTCGTTGACAACATCCCATTCATAGACGGTCTTGTTTTTGGCTTTAAAGTGAGATATTACACCTGTGATATGTGCTTTCATAACCTCAAGAAGAGTTTCTCTTGTCCAGGTTCCGCTCTGGATCCATCCTGGGTTCTGTGCATGCCATATCAGGCAGTGTCCTCTTAGTTTCATTTTATTATCTTCAGCAAATTTGACCATGTCATCGGCTGTTGCAAAATTGAACCTTCCTTTATTTGGTTGTAATGCAGAAGCCTTCATCTCATTTTCTGCAACAATGGTATTGAATTCACGTTTGAGGGTAGTGGTGTAATCGCCAGCACGTTTGTACATACCACCTCCAGTGCATGAACCAATATTCAGACCAATTTTATCAGCATAAGCCCTGAGTGTTTCCTGACTGAATGCTGAAACTGAAACGATGAACAGGATTGAGCTGAACAGCCCAACTCTGGAACGAAAAGTAGCCATAACCCCTCCACGCAGTATTTAAACGTTTAAAAACGTAAATCTCTCAAACTGGAACGATATAATTATTATAAGGAAAAAATAGCGTGAATGGATGAAAAATCTTAGAAACAATAGTTTTACGTTTGTGAATGCAGCGTCCAGTAGGAAGCTGTTAATCAAAAAAAGCCGGATTACTCCGGCTGTTTAAAATATTAAATAGAAGACTTAATGGTCTTAATGTGATACAAAAACCCGCTTAGTCAAATTGACGCCGGAACCTGTAAGTTTAATCAGATAAGCCCCTTTACTCATTGGTTTATCAAAAACACATATGTCCTGGTTTTGGCAAAGTGTGGTGAGAGATTTGTTAAGTAATGTTTTACCATCAATACTGTAAAGGCTGATAGAAATGGGACTGTCTGAATTTATCGATGAGATTACTGCTATTTTGCCATCAGTACCAGTTTTTACGTTGAACGATTCATTGCTGATCTTTGGTTTTGCCTTATTAGCACCATCTATTATACCAGTCAGATCTGTCTGTAATCGGATCATGACAATACTTTTTGATGGCAAAGTAACAGAGAGTGCTTTATCATTGAGAGTATAGGCTGAAGTCGGTAATGTTTGTATATTAACTTTTTCAGTTTGGCCAAAGTCATTTGCTGCGGAATGTGATTCGCCGGTAATTACTTCAGCACTCAGGACTTTGATTTCTTTGGCAGTGGTTGTAATTGTTGCATTAACTTTACGTGTTGCAGAAAGATCGACATTAGTAAAACTCATGTTTATAACGCCACTTTTGTCAACAGTGGTTACAGTGGTCACTGCCTGCATATTGGTGCCACCACCATTAACATTTTCAAAGCTTTGAGCTGTTATCGGAACCAGTTTTGCACCGTTTGTATGGTGAGGTTTAAACAATTTAAATACATAAAAAGTTGGTGTCTTTACCATAACTTTTGATGAGTTAATATTCATGAGAGACTGAATGACACTAATACCCTGAGCAAGGCAGGCAGCTTCGATACGTTCGGCATAACTCATGAAAACGTGCAACTGTTCTCCGGCAGACAGTGCACTCATGAGTGTGTTCTGCTGCATCCAACCTTCTGCTCTGTCGATTGGAATCAGCCATTCACCCCACTCGTCTTCAATGATTTTAATGCGCTTTGAAGGGTCTTTCTGGTCAAGAATTTTAATAAGGTCTATAGTCCGTTGGAGAATTTGCCCTTTGTATGCCCGATTGACAATATTCCAGTAATTGGCGACTGTTGGGTTAACGCTGCTTATTTCCTGCGGAAAATAAAGATAATCATGAATTTCTACACCGTCAATTTGACTGCCAATTTGTCCTACCATGGTACTCATCCAGTCGTTTCTGCCTATAAGATCTGTACCAGCGATTATTTTCACCCCTTTTTCCTTAAAGTAATCTTTCAGCTTGTTATAATTCGTTGTATAGTTTGGTATGTAGTCGTTAACCTTTTGATTTCCTCCGCAACCCCATACTTCATTACCTATTTTAAAATATTTCAGGGGATATTTCAGGCTGTCAATTATGTATTGGGCGAATGCATAGTTACTTGCTGCATCGGCACCTTTAGGTTTGCCGGCAATCATCGCTTCGGCACCAGTGAGTGTACAAAACTTTATAAATCGATCAACTCCAACATCATTCGCGGGACGCTTATTATTTTGCCAGGCATAGCCATTAGCAGCACACCCTCCAGGCCATTCTGCAGATCCTACACCGCACTCTTTGAAACCTTCAATAATATCATTACGCATCCCATCGGTATTTGGAATAGTTGAGCCGGGACCAACAAACATGCCACTACCATTTGATGCGGTAAATTGGCGGCCTAACCTTTCCATAAGAACACCATAAATTTCTTTGGGAATAACAAGTTTTGCGTTGTTAACATCGAAAGTTACGGTACTTTGGCTGAAGCCATTTACTGTTATGGCAGAAATAGCAATTGTCATTGCATTTCTGGCGTTTCGGAAAAAGCTCATACTATCCTCCTTAGAACTGTATCAGTATTAACTAAACATTTGTATCAATGCGAATCAGGGAACTTCCAGCAATTACCCATAAGATGCAATATATTTTTTAATAATATATAGCATATAATATAAAGGTTTGTAGTCTAAAAATCACGAAATATATAGCATAATTTTTTTAAAAAAGGCCAATGCCCCATAAAGGTTTCATTAAACATTTAAATTAAAATGGCAGCTACTCAATCGGGGTGAAAAGTATTTGGATAATTTTTGGTGAGAGTCAGATTATATGGGAATTAGGAGTGCTTCCCATATAATCCTGAAAATAATAATCGTTATCTGACAAATGTTAAAGGAACTGTAGTTGAAGAACCGGCTGTTACAGCTTTAATTAAGTATCTTCCATTGGAAAGATCACTACTGTTAAAAACAACCTCGTTCATACTGCTATTTGATACAGCATTTTTCGTTTGTAAGATTGCTCCATTCAAATTAATAAGTTCAAATGTTGCATCAGCGAATTTTTTATCACTAATATTGCATACAATCAGTCCATTTCGATTACTTACTGAAATTGGCATCTGTTTATGCATACTCTGTTTTGTTGGAGATATGGATGTGGTATTATCTTCTGGTACTACGATATTTGAGAGACCTGTACTGTTCATATCTGTCATTGCCAAAACGAGAGTTCCATTTTTTACAAATGCATTAGAAGCGGTGAACTGAGTGAAGTCCTCCATCAGATGTGTAGCTTTTCCCCAGCGATTTGCATCAAATGTATCGAAATTATCAGTCCAATCAAGGGTAAATGTTTTGGAATCTTTTGAATACTTGTAATACTTGATCCAGTTTATAAACTGTGCACGTGGTAGAATGTTGTCGCTGAACTGTCCCAACCATCCAGGTATGTCTGCAGCCCAGAAATTAAAGCGAAATGATTGTGGGATGTCTCGACAATCTTCAATCTGTTTTTTCGCATCTCCAAGTTCTGTTTTTCTGACTTGTGCTCCATCAAAGCTCCAAGAGACATAGTCGGGGGTCCATTCAATAGTGTAGGTATGATAAGCTGATGCCGGGTTGGAGGAAACATTAACAAATACCTCAGAGGTAACACGTTTTTCTGCGATTCCTGTAATAATGTTAGTCTGATATTGGTCGGTATATCTGCCAAGAACTTCAATGTCGAGTTCTCTCCAGGGTTTATTTGTTCCATTTTGCCAGCCATCTTGTTCAAAGGTGAAAAATGCACTCACTATGCCACTGCCTTCCGCAGTTCTCATACGAACCTCAAAGCGTCCGTACAGTAATTGGTCCTTTGAATCTACTTCTGCGCTGCGTACTCTGGCGGCTGCAGAAATAAAACTGAAAGAGGTTAGAATCATTAATGCTGCTGATCTTATCATTTGAAGCCCTTTCGTTGATTTGAATATTAATTTTTTAAACAAATTTTTTGCTATTTTTTTCAAGTGAGCGAATGGTTAGCTCATATTAATGCTCAAGGTATCAGGTGTATTACTTACTTCTCTGAAGATATGAAATAAAAAATGGTTGTAAGATGGAATATATGTTAATATTTTATAAAAGTGTTTACTGTTTAATGACTCAGTAGCAGAATTCAGGGAGAGATGAAGATGGGGATTGTACAACCAGCAACTCAGAAGGCAACGGAATATATTGAATCATTATTAAAAAGGACTGATATTTCCGTACTGCCCTCCATTCGGGAGATGGCAGGAATGTGTGGTGTGAGTGCTGCTACGGTCTGGAAAATTGTTTCCAGGTTGCAGAAGGAAAACCGGCTTGTCACCCGTTGGGGAAATGAGATCAGAGTTGGTGGAAAATCTGTAAAAGATAAACAATCCCAGAAAAAGTTGAAAGTGGATAAGTGGGAGGATGTCAGAGAGCAATGTAAAAAAGAGTTTTTATCGGGAAATGTAAGGGCAGGAACTTCATTACCATCAATTAAAGAATTGGAGAAAAGATACCAGACATCATACTTTACTATTAAAAAAGTTTTAGATACACTTATTGCATCAGGGAAAATTGAAAGTGATGGAAGAAAATACCGGATTGCGGGATCACGACTTAGCAGGCAATGGCGTCCGGTAATTGTTGTAATCTGTGCAGGAACCCAGCCGGGGATTCCAAAAATTGTTACCGAGAGGGAAAGGGAATTTTATCAATCCCTCACAATTGAACTCAGTCAATCACAGCTTGAGTTACGTTACATGATTTATCAGGACTGGGAAGGTGAACCGGTTTTTTACTCAAAAGATAACTGCTTACACTCCCGTCCGCCGGAAGACGATTCTGTTTTTGGGTATACTGTTTTGTCTTGGCATATGAAAAATTTACAGGAATGCCTTTTCAAACTTAATCATATAAATAAACCTGTTGCGGTTTGGCTTGAGAGCGAACATCAAAACGCCGTTAATAATGCCGGGAATAACAAACGATTTTTTAATGTTGGTTATACTGCAAATCCAGGAAAAGATATGGCAGAGCATCTTCTTCGTCTGGGACATCGGGAAATAGCTTTTATATCACCATTTCATAAAAGTAGTTGGTCAAAGATGAGGCTTTCAGGTATTATCGATGCGTTTTCCAGGCAGGGACCAGGTTATAAAGTTCACCAGTTCACGTTGCCAAACTCAGAGAGTGAATGGGACTTTACCAATCAGGTAGTGCAGCGAAATGATTTTCATGAGGTTTTTAATCTGCAGGGGATTATTGGAGAAACTGACCCATGTTTAACAAAAAGAGTAGAAAATATCCGTAATGAAGGCATCAAGCTGCTTCGGGATTCCCTTATTTTAAAGGAACTTAAACCGTTCCTTGATTATGTGTACAGCAATCCATCGATTACCGCGCTTGTTGGAGTCAATGACCATTGTGCACTCTTGTCACTTGATTATTTAAAGGGCTGCGGAATTAATGTGCCATCAAGGTTGTCGCTGGCCGGTTTTGACAACTCTTTCGATGCCCTGATAAACGGACTGACAAGTTACAGTTTTAATACTCATTTTATGGTACACTCGATGATTGAATATATAACCGGTTCGCTGGACTTTGAAAAATCAGCAAAAGTCACATTTTTTGACGGCACAATTATCGAGCGTACCACGACAGCGAATATATCGCCTGGGAAGTAATGCGAAGTTATAACAGGCTTCGTAGTTTTTTTATATAAAGATACTTCTGTTTCAAAAAACTTGTAGGTTGCCAATGGACGGTTACCTTTTGTTGGTATTTGTGCCAGGCATCCCCAAAAATCCATAAGTCTATAAAGTGGTGTTCTACCGGAAAGTGTATCAAGAACCATTGCTTGTACAATCAGTCCAGACTTGAGTTCCATTTGGCTGGGAACCATTTCAATTACTAGGTTGATTAAGTCCAGCTTTTGACAATATGCTGCAGCGACAGGAAAATAGCCATGTGTGTAAATATCCGCCCCATTGAGAACTTTAAGTGATGAAGGCAGTGGGTCAATGACTTTCATGCTTCGCCTCCTCTTCTAAGATCTCAAGATTGAGCAATGTAACAATCAACTATCGATTTGTTTGAAATAGCAGGGATCAAACAATCGCCCGATTTAGGTTATATATATAAAGATTTATTGAAGAATAAGTAATCTGAATTCAAAAGCTTTAAAACCCGGTGAGCATCGGGCATTCTTTGAAAATAGTATTGAAACTATTTTCAAAGAAGCGTAGCATTCTGTAGTAAAATTATGTTTTGTAAAAACTCGTATTTCTATGAGCTATTGAAGGTTGATTCTTTTTGTCATAGTTGTCTGATTACATCTCACCTTAATAAGGTAGATTCCAGGACGGATTCCACCTAAGTCAATGTAATACGCGTCTTGTCCAAGATTTCCTTTAAACAATGAAGATATACGACGTCCTGACAAGTTGTATAAATCGATAGTAAACTGCTGTTGTTTTTCTGGTACGACGCCAGGGTTAAACGTTATAATTTTGTTTTGAGAAATAGTAATACTGTTCTCAAAAAATTCAGTTTTAAACACGCTGGTTGTAGTGTGAACAGGTGCAGTAAATTTCCACCAGTTTAAAGTAAACAGACGCCCGGTCCCGCCTTTAAAATTAAGAAAGAGATCGTGTACACCTTTAGCATCGGTAACATTGCAGGATTTTGTATTCCAGGTCTGCCATCCGTTAGTACCTGTTATTTCACAAGTTCCAATCAGTGTTCCGGTTTGGCTGTTAAGTCGCAATTCAATCGAACCACCATTACCACCCGAAGCGACTCGAGCTTCAAACAGTTTTGCTCCATCACCAAAATCAACACTTTCTACCTTGATATAGTCTCCGTTGCTGATCGAATCCACCATCATACCACCTTCATTACAGGTAGCTGTTTTGATACCGGATTCCCAGCAGATTGTTTCAGCCTGAACTGTATCGTACGGGTTTAGGTTTTTTAATCCCTTTACAACACCACCAGTAGTCGGGGGTATTTTGGGTATCGATCCATCAGCATTGTAGGTGAACTCTTCAATGCAGACAGAACGTTTATAACTTCCACCTCCGGGCAGTGCTCCATTATGGTAGAAGTAGTAAGATTTACCACCGAAATCAATCATGCCCGGATGAATAGTACTGCTGGAGCCCTGTCCCTGCTGTACTGGTTGGATTTCGCCACCATATTTCCAGGGGCCAGTAGGACTGGTACTAGTAGCATAATGCATAGATTCAGGTATTTTTGATGGGTAAATAAGGTAATACAGATTACTTCTTTTGTAAAACCAGGGGCCCTCCTCATAGTCTGGACCAAACCCGGGATCGTTTTGCGGGATACATGTTATTGAACCAGAATATGAAATCATGTCTTTGTTAATCTTTGTCCAGTAAAGCACGTTGTTGCCCCAATACAGGTATGCCTGCTCGTCATCGTCAACATAAATTGTAGGATCGAGACCTCTCCATCCGTGGGTAGCATTACATCCAGTCATTTTACTTGCAGAAATGAGCGGCTTGCCCAGAGTATCCTTAAATGGCCCAATAGGCGAATTGGAGACAGCAACACCAACAGCGACACCGTCAGATGCAGTTGTTGATATGAAAAAATAGAACTTTGAGTTTCGATAGACAACCTGAGAGGCATTGGCATCCTTGCTCGTTGACCAGCTCACGGATTTTGGTGAATATACTACTCCATGGTCCGTCCAGTTCACCATATCAGATGAGGAATAACAACGCCAGTCTGTTATTACATAACTATTACTTGCATTTTGAGAATCTTGTCCGGTATACATGTATACTCTGCCATTATATACAATAGGGGCAGGATCTGCAGTATAGCAGGTTTGCACCACAGGGTTATCAGCAAAAGATATTGAAGTGCTGAATAAAAGAAAAAAAGAAAGAGTGCCGAATCTCTTTAATTTTCGCTTGTTAGTGAGTAGCATGATTGATTCTCCTTAAAGCAATTACTATTAGATTGTTTTAATATGATTCGAATTCGTTTGTTATTATCAAGACAAATTAAAGCACCACGAGTTTTGATTGGGTTCCCAACCTGATTTAACGATCTTCCTTTTAAATCAAAAAAAAAGGTTTGTTTGTTACTAAATGTAAGCACGAACTCGTTTTGTGATGTTCGGTTGTTGGATACCGGTTTGTCAGTTGGTTCAATTATGATTCTTCGATAACTGGTAAGAAACGGTGTACCATTATCTTTTACTTCGCAAATTACATGAATCGCTTTCCCAATGGCATTTGAAGGAATATCAATGCTGCATTCCTTGAAAGAGGCATTTGAGATCGAAATAGGTTGAGAATACGAACCGGTTGCAGGCATTGTCCACCATTTGAAGGTCAGAGCATTATTGTCAGTATTTAATCGCATCAATAAAATCAGTAAGAAATTTTCGATAATTGGTATAATTGAATACAGATATTTTCACTATTTTTCCCCATCGCTTGTTCTACAGAATATAAGGTGAAAAATTCAGAAAAGAGATGGATAATATTATGAAAAATGTAATTTTGTTACCAAAATTACAAGTTTAAAATGGATAAGATGTTGAAAATAAATAAGATAAAAATAATGATCGTTTTATGAAACCTACCAAAACAACAGGAGACTATAACCTGGTAGAATTAATTCAACAACGTTGGAATTACTTGCCGATCGTTGATTCAAAGATCAGGACGAAATGAACATGCTTTCGCGAATATTTCTCACTTATCTTGATTCCTTATAGTGAGTGTTAGGTAGTATTATGCATCTCTGGATCCGGTGTGCTCGTATGGACCTGAAAGCGTGATAACCGGGTAGATGAGTATCTGGAAATCGGGGCATGACTTTATTTAATTCTGCACCTTCGAATCTCAATAATAGTTGTCTCTTTCGATGAATGTAGCAATTACCAGCTGATATAACATACTTTCATCCAGCCCGGATTGCAAGGGAATGGAGAATGCTGGTAGGAAAGGGACAAGGATAAATTCCAGGTTATTTCAAACGATACAACTTATTTATGGTATACAACCAGCATATCAACGTTTTTCTGATTCATGTAACACAGTTTAATCCAGTCAGCACCTGGTGATATACTCATAACCCGGACTTCATCAATACTGCCTTTGAAAAACCAGCTGTTATAGTCGACTTTTTTCCCGACCATGAAATTGCATGTGGTATTACGGAAACCCATTTTTTCCGCATACGTTGTGTCCGAAGCGCTGAAAGGATGAGTATAAATAACACTGTCAGCACAAATTCCATTTACATAAATATATTGCTTCAAACCGGATCTGACCCCAACCAGATGGACCCAGGTGCGGGCAACTGCAGCGGTTACGGTTTCATCCCATCCAATAGTATCCTGATATTCTGTAAATTGCCAGTTTTTTGTTGCTCCTCTAAACTGAAGGTTATATTGTTTGTCTCCCTTTGAAGCAATCATCTGGTATTCACCGTTAAGAGAATCGATGTTTACCCATGCAGAAATGGTATAGGTTCCGTGCTCCGGGAAGTTCAGAGAGCTTGCGGCGGTACCAGCCATTTCAATATAGTTGTAACCATCAAATGCCTGTGCGTTTCCAATAATCCCCTGGGTGATTCCCGGTGCAGAACTTCCGCTTGGTGTACCATTATATTTATTGTATGTTGCATCAATCAATGAAGAACTGCGAGGTTCAGAAAAATGCCACACACCTTCAAATCCAATAGATGTGTCAAATACTGCTGAACTGTTTGATTCAGATGCAAGAGGCGTGGATGAGCCCCAGTACATCATGATTTCCTGGGTATTATTGTTGCCGTAGAGGGTATCGATTTTCACCCAGATACTAGCGGATTTATTGGGAAAATCCCAATTTTCAATTTCAAAACACAGCGGTGAACCATTTACATTTGCAAAGCGTATATCATTACCGGCCTGATCTGCACTGGAAAAAGAAAAGTTATCAGAAGAAAGACGGATAAGAACCGGAAAATTGGTTATCGTTTCTGCAACTCCTGCACCACTTTCTGTTGTGTTAAAATAGATTGGTTGAGCATGATTCAGGTTCGGATAGAATATTGTGGTTGCTTTTTCGGGCGAAACCGGCACATCAAACCGGATAACCGTTTCATTAGATACATTGTACTCATTGTAGTTAACAGAAGGTATTATGTCTGCAGGTACAGAATCGAGAATGGCAGTTCCACTATCCTGGGGCAGGTTTACGAATATAGTTGTGCCAGGAATATAGAAATAGGCGTTTGAACTTTTAAGGTTTTCAGGAATTGTTACCTTTACTGATCCAGGTCTGCTCATCGCTTTCGTATCAACTTCAACAGTGTCATTTTGAATGAGGATATCGGTTATTATCGATCTGGTTCCATTCTCAGGCTGAACTGCAGTAAGTGTATACATTCCAGTATCCTTAACCAGAAAATGATAGTTCCCATTATTATCTGTGGAATCCTGCAGAAGAAGCGATTGTGAACTGTCGGTAATTACATTGTAATAATCTGGCGCAAGCATCACTTTTGTATGTGAAGATGGAGAACCATCGGGACAAGTAAGTGTGCCAAGAACAGTTCGGGTATTGGGTAAATCAGTTCCACCACCTCCAGATGATAATGCAGATGGACCACATAGAAACAGAACTGTGGCAGCCAGGCATAATATCCCGATTTTTATTATATGCCTGATCATTGTTGATCCTCCTCATTTTTTGGTTCCTGATCAATTTTCATGATCGGAAACAACTGCACCAGAAGCGTATACACGTGGTCACATTTTTCGTTGCAATCGCCGGACTCAAGAAACTCCTTCCGGATTTCATCGATTTTCTGACAGAATTTGTTATAAGTTTCCCTGTCCATTCCCCGGATTGCCATTGAGATATTTCGTGTATCTTTACCCAGATTTTCCATAGAATGCATTGATGTCTCAATAAATGTCCGTTTTACATCATTTACTACTGCATGTGGCATTTCAGAATAAGTGATAACACAATCGTTTACAGGTATATACCCTTTGTTTATATCATCATACTCGATCATGTTCCATTTCTGAAGTTTCAGCAAAGCCTGTCTTGTTTCCGGCAACCCCATTTTAAGATGAAGAAGTGACTTGCTGATCTCATTTGGCGAACGGACAAACCCTTTGGCTTTAATATATTCGCGAATCACCGGGTATTTCCAGGAACTGAAATACTCCAGGGTTCCACCTCCAGTTAGAATAACAGAAGTTTTTTTCGTCCGAAGAAGAGCAAGTTTTTTACCAGTTGCAGTGACTTCATCGGGAGAGTTAGCGTTTTTTTTGTAAACAAGTAGGGAGAAATATTCAGCTTCATCGGGAGATAATTCAAGTGCATCAATAAACCCCTGAATATGTTTTTCTCCGATTTTCTTTCTTTGTGAAAGTACATCTGAAAAAAAAGCTTTCGCGTTTATACGCGCTTTTTCCATAAATGTCTTTTGTGTAAATCCAAAACGACGCGCATAAGAATACCATGCTTTCAGGTAATCGACATAATCGTCGAAAACAAAAATCGGAGTTCCAAATCGTTTCGTTTTCATAGAATTTCAGTAAATTTTAAAGTATACAGGTGTTTTAACAAAAAGAACACGGAGGACACAGAACGAATAGCGCAGAGAAAAAAATCATGTAAAACAAACAATTACTATCTTATTACTATTTAATTCCTCTGCGCACGCTGTGCCCTCTGTGTTAAAATGTACTATCTTAAATAACGTATTTCCAATTACATTCAAAAAACGGTCTTTCAAAAATTTACTTTGTGATTATAATTTTTGATGTTTCAAGAGTATGTTTTCCAGAATAAATTTCAACAAAATAGTTCCCATTTGGCAGATCCGACAAACTATGATTTTCCGAAAAGATGCCAGATGCAGAGGTTTTAAGTGAAATAGTTTTCAAAAGAGTACCATTCAAATTGTATACTTTCAAAAGTGCCTGATTTCCAGATGGTGTAAATTGAATGTTCAAATTGCCATTATTACATCTGATAAAAGAATTGAATAATTTCTTTCCTCGAAATAAAACTGTTGTCGGGTCCAATTGAATCACATAGGTCGTAATTGATCGGGCCGGTGATGCGGTTGACAACGTTCCATTCGCAATGGAAACATCAGAGACTTTCTTAAAACTTTCTGATGAAGAGGTCCTCCACACCGAGGCTGTCGGACCGATCTGCTTAAAATTAGAAAGTTTATAATCATATGAAACTGAAGAGTTCGAGGCATTTCTCTGGACAATGATCAGCTGATTCTGTTTTGGAGAAAGGAATGCAACCGCGTCATTATTATTGATATCAATCATTTTGGAGAAGGGACGGATAAAATTGGAGAACTGACGGACTGCGTAATACTTTTTAGGCACGTAATATTTGTCGCCTCCTGTAAAATCCGCATGAATCAAACCCCAGTTCTTGTTAAGACTTGTCTGTGCCTGCTCACTCTCTACTGCCTGCCAGAATATCCAGGCGTTGATTTTCATCTCTCTGAGGTCCCGTATAGCACGGTTTGCAATGTCAAGACCCGGGACAATGTCATTATGATTATGTGTCCACTGATCAAATGGGGCTGCAGCTCCACTGCCATCGCATTCAGAATCCCACAATTTTCTATCACCGACGGCAGCTTTCAGTTCGGCACGTCTGGAACCGTAATAAACGTGAGTATTCACCTGGTAAACAAGAGCTTTTGTTGCTGCATCATAAGAGTTCCATGAAGCCAGTGTCTGGTCGATACTGGTTTCATCAGGAGCGCTGATTTTTGTTTCGGTTAGTCCTTTGGCATCAAGTTTGGCTTTGACTTCACGAATAATGTTTGGCTGCAGTTTTACATCAACATGACAACCTTCCTGACCACCATTAGCGCCCCAGCCAATCATTGGTTCGTTCATTGGCTCAAGTGTTCGGAATGTAATACTCCAATCATCCCGGAATTTTTTTACTACTTCGGTGAGGTAATCAGCAAAATCATCATAATAATCTGTTTTTAAATTGTTACTGCCACCGGAGTTGCCTGATGCACAGCCACTATTGGTCATCCAGTAGGGGGGGGAATTGGAAAATGCTTCAGAAATGAACCATTCCGAAGGGATCCGTTTTTTGGCTGCATCAAGACACCATCGCTGCCCGGCATCTTTGGTCCAGTCAAATTGTGCTGTTGCTGATGCTTTAAACCCATCCATCAATTTCCCTGTACCCATATGGCGATGAGATGGATTGTCTCCGCCGCCAATATTATATCGGACAATTGAGAATCCCAGACCATTTGTAGTATCGAACAGCAAATCAATAATTGAATCACGCAATTGTTGCGGGTAGTTGCCAATAATGTTACCCCACCAGCAGATCGATGTGCCCCAACCCTCAAACTCCTGATATTGAACCTTGGCATCCACTGTCACATTTACCGCTTCAGTGATACCATTAAAAGATAATAGAAAAAGAACTACAAGGAACATCAAAGATTTCTTACCTATTTGCATCATTTACCCCCCCCGCAAAAAAATAACAAAATGTTAACGCAATTACTATTATACCAGCGATAGATACTTTATTCGAGTTTCTGTTTCATGCATATTGTCCAATATAAGCAAAAAAAATAGAAGTAGTATAAAAAAATTAATAAAATGAAATTGTATGGGTATTATAATTATGTAAGAAGTTGATATGAATCAATATAAACAATATTTTAAAAATTGAATGGGTATAAATAAGTTTTGAATCACGAATCATTTCGAACTATATCGAAATGGTTTTTAAGGGAGAGTTGGGGTACTGGCATTCATTTAACCTAATCCGGCAAAGCCGGAAAGATTTTAAAACATTTACGAATTGGCACATCATATAACTAATCTAATTTCAATCATTTAACTTCAATGTACAAATAATTATCTGCGCAAAAACATAGTACTTCAGGATAAAGACTCTAAAAACCGCAGTATCTTGACGAGGATAACGCGTCCCGCCGCATGCGCATAGCCATCAGGCTAATTTTTATAACTCATTGAAATTACTGTTTTTCCAAAATATTATCGTTTGTGTTACCGAATGCTGCGGCAATTATTTCCAAAGATGCCACATCCCCCTTTTTAACCTCAAGCTCACAACGTTTCACCACTATAT
>JBNKZD010000264.1:0-14844 GCA_050301235.1 Chitinispirillaceae bacterium
CGAATGTCATCGAAAAGAGCAGAAGTTTTCTTTTAATTGATAAAATACCGTTGATATGCATAGAATCATCTCATGTTTTAAAACCTATAAAACGAGAAAAAAATCAGAGATGTCGTTTTCCCCTGTTTCTGATTATATAACTGTGATGATGATATACCAATGGAAATAAGATACAGGTGCTGAAGTTTTGTGTTTATTACCCGCATATTACAATGGTTTACAACAAGTAGAGCAATCGTAACTCAAAAGGATATATTGGATTATAGGAAGTAATTCTAATACAGTAAAACAGATACACCTGGAAAAACCTTAATAGTCCCCTTAAAAGCATGCGCAATAAACTCAGGACCGATTTCACGAACCTTAAAAGCACTCCGCATAAACTCAGTATCGATTTCATGAACCTCAAAAGCATTCCGCATAAACTCAGGGTCGATTTCACGAACCTTAAAAGCATTTCGCATAAACTCAGGATCGATTTTACGAACCTTAAAAGCATTTCGCATAAACTCAGGATCGATTTCATGAACCTTAAAGGCATCCTGCATAAACTCAGGATTGATTTCATGAACATTAAAAGTATCCTGCATGAACTCATGCTTAATATCAGGAATCCAATCGCAGCCTATACTAATGTGGCAGAACCTCACACTGCAATAAACAGAATTATGGTGAGTGAAACTGCGCGTTTCTACGGATATGTCAATGCTGCTGATTTATAAATCTCTGACGACATTGTCAGAAGATTCGGTGCTGATATCATGTTTACAGTTGGATGAGAAATTGAAATACACTTGAATATTTGGGTTCCGTAACCCTGGTTTTAAAGGTAACGAATTCGTGACCGTTACTAATTGCAAGACCAATAAAATCGCAAACAATTAAACATTCTTCCCCCAAAATCCGGCCGTCAGGCAGTCTGGTAGTCCGGAAGTCACCTCTTTTCCCTGCCTCACCGCCAACCGCCCACTACCCCACTATCTTCCCCCTCGACACTCCTATCTCGTCCCTCGCATCCCCCCGAAACCCTTGCCTTACTCCTGTACATATAGTATTTACCTATAAAGTGACCCTTGCAGTTGCAGCCGGATTCCTGCTGACATCGATTCCATACCGGTGACAAGCTGCTTAAAATAATCTCGTTTTCAATTGTACCAGTTCCGAGTTAACTGTGGTGTTATTTGATGAAATTATGGGAGACTGATGTTAAGGAAGTGCGTGAGAGTTCGTTGGCGATTCGAGTATGGGTGTATGTTTTCATATTTCCCAAACACATGACAATGGGTATATAGCAACAGGATATGCAGGATCCAGCACCTTATTGATAAAACTAGACTCCGCAGGAGAAGTGCAATGGAAAAAGACTAATGACGGTTTTACTGACAATTCAAAAAACTGCGGGTATGCAGTGAAACAAACATCAAATGGTGATTATATCATTGCTGGGTATGCTTACAAAGAAAATAGAGACATTCTGCTTTTCTGCACGGATTCTCTTGGTACTTTAAAATGGCAAAAACAGTATGGTGAAGAGGGTGACGATGAAGCAACATCTTTCTTACTGATGCCCGATGGTGGCTGTTTGATTACTGGTAAAAAATCGGAAGATACAGATTCTATCAGTGATATCTGGATACTTCGCACAAGCGCTATTGGTGATACACTCTGGACGCGAAAGTACAGTGGTGGCTGTAATACGAATATCGAAAAAATATCTGCGATTTTAATAGAGCAACTGTGATTGATTCTTTAGACCCAATAGCTTTTTATAATCTGGGGAGAATTTATTTAAATACAGGTTTATATGACAAGGCATGCGAGTTTTGTTCAACTGCTACTGTTATAAAAACAGATTATGCCTATGCTCATAATTGTTATGGAGTTGCTCTTTATAACAAAGGAAATTATTCGAGTGCAAGGAAGGCATTTTTAAGAACTGTTACAATAACTCCGAATGATAGTATTGCACATTTTTATCTCAAAAAGATCCGTGAGCTATTATAGTATGGTGATAATGAGATACTGATGGGTGTTATGAATTGGAATTTGCATGAATTTAGAATGTTAGTAAGGGAGATTGCTGATTCAAAAATGGGAGACATGAGTTCAGCTCGAAATTTTATTCCAAAATCAAAAGTAGATACTGGCTTAATAGAAGAATTGTCAAAATACCAATATCCATTTTACAAACCTATTCTAAAAGAATTATTTGAATGGATTAAAGATTTGAATTGGCCAGTAGCACAACCAATAATTCCCTTACTCGTGAATGCTAAGGCTGATATTATACCTATAGTGAAAGAAATTTTACTCTCTGAAGATGATATTTGGAAATATTGGACCTTGAGTCAAGTTGTTTCGGAAATGGATCCTGCGATCATCAAAGAATTAAAACCAGAATTAGATAGACTTATACATATGCCAACAAAAGGAGAAAAAATGGAAGAGGCTGTCATGATTGCTGAACAATTAATCGAAAAATTTCAAAATGGCAATTCATTAGTTTAAGATTATGATGATTAAACATTACAACTTAGATTGGTTAATAGAAAAATTTGATAATGGAGATAACCTTAAATTCGTATATTTCTGGGGAAATACCGGGAATTATAATCAGGAGATTGGAAATTTTTGTTTCAGCCAATGGTTTGAAAGTCCCTTTACTATAAATGGGTTAACCTATAAAACAACTGAACATTGGATGATGGCTCATAAGGCTAAACTGTTTAACAATACAGATTTGAGTTACAAAATCATTAATTGTAATAAACCTGGTGAGGCAAAAGAACTTGGCAGACAGGTGATACACTTTGATGATCAGATCTGGAATAAACACAGATTTGAGATTGTGAAATCAGGTAATATCCACAAATTTAATCAAAATAGGAATTTAGGAGATTATTTGATTAAAACTGGCGATAGAATTTTAGTTGAAGCGAGCCCTGTAGATACTATCTGGGGAATCGGTTTAGCGAAGGACTATCAAGACATTGAAAACATTTATTCCTGGAGAGGGCTGAATCTCCTTGGTTTCGCATTAATGGAGGTCAGGGATTTTCTCAAAGAGTTTGGCTATTTTCAACCTCTTGATATTGAATTAGAAGCTCCATGGATTAAATATCCGCATGTCGAACAATTCGACATGTTCTGGAAGATGGGAGCTGGTGAATCTTATTTGATAGAATTTTTCAATATGTACTTAAAACTTGATGATAGAGATAAAATTATTTATAAATTAACAAATCCGGAGCCATTTGAATGGAATGGATTTTATCCAAATAACGGTACTAAATACATTTAAACCGGCAACATACAGCAGAAAAATTGGAAAACATTCGCATGCTCAATTTAATAATAAAGCATAGAAACGCAGGGCTTATTTGCTATTTCGTCGGTATTGTTTAGATTTAATAAGGATCTTAAAGATGGGATATTACAAAGTTTTGGAAAATCATTAATAGCACAAACAGATTAACAGATTTAGAATTAAAGATTTCGCGAATCTACGATGAGTTAATCAAATTGGAATCAGATGAAATTATAGAGTTTGACAGATTGTTATGTCAATTACTTAACGAATCTTACACATGGGAGTTGTGGGGTGCAGCATATATTATTAATGACGGCTGCTCTGACGATGGTTTCGACTATTTTCGGGCATGGTTAATATCTCAAGGACGAGAAGTTTTTGAAAACGCAAATAAGAATCCCGATTCTCTCGCTGGTATAGAAGATTTGGAAGAGAATGTAGAATTTGAAGAATTATTATATGCTGCTAATCGTGCCTATGAAAAAGTAACTGGTGAAGAAATGACTCTAATACCGAATTCGTTACCATTACTTGATGAAGGTTGGGATTTTGATGATACGGTTGAAATGAAAAAGAGGTATCCCAGGTTGTGCAAACGGTTTAATTGGTGATATCTGTTATAAATAATGAACCATGAATTATTGTTTGGGATTAAACTGATGCGTCTGTTAAAAATTTTCATTAAAATTACGCTGTTGACAATGGCTGCTGTTTACAATATAAATGCAACGTCATTTAACATTTCATATAATCTCGGTGGTTCTTTTTATTCAATCAATAAAGTATGTCAATCATATTTAACTCACAATTTTGATCTTTTGTACACTCCAAAAGATCTGTTGTCTTTTGGGGTTGTTGTAGCATTGGATCGCTCTTTTAACATAGATTATCATAAAAATGGGATTTGTAATGGCTATGGGCCCGCTATGTATATTCATTTGATAGATAGCGATAAAAGTAAAATACAACTAAGCTGTAAATATATTTATTTCGGACATATTGAACAGAAAACAATAGTAAATGGAATGGTAATTAACAGTATCGACCTTACACTTCAGAAGTTAATTTTAGGTTATGGTATCTGTATGAATTTGAACCGGTTAATTGCAGTAAAATTCGGTTACAACATTTTTTTATATAAATCCGGAAACAAATTTATCGATCAATTCTATGAGTTACAAGGTTTTTATTCCGGTCTGGAATACAATATTAAGATTAACCACTCCGCAAAAGCAACACTTTAGTTGCTGTCGCCACACACCACTTTGAGTTAGGGAGGACGGAGGGTGCTACCCGGAATGGAATGCAGGTAGCAGTGTTTTCTGACCCAAGTGGTTTCTCCATCGCGGGGATGTAAAGATCGCAACGAAGTGGAGCCTGACGGAGGCCCGACCCACAATGCTATTGCCTTAAGGTTTACAGCTGCTTCTGAAGGTGGCTTCGAGAGCCTCAGCCACCGTTGGTCGAGGCTCTCGAAACCAACAAATATCGCGAAAAAAGCTTAAGGCAATGACATTGGGTCCGACCCAAAGGGGAACGCCCAACTTTTTAAAATTTCAAAATAGAATTATTACTCTTCCCACCAGTCTAAATCGCCTTTGTTAAATTTTCCGATACCGTTGAAAGAAAGATTTAAACGCCACTGCATGTTTCTGACTCCTGTAGCGCCGTCCTTATTTTTATCCATGCGTCTAAGAAGAGGTTTGAGAAATCCTTCAGGTGCAATGATCATTGAAACATCAGCATCGAAGTGCCTGAACAGACGCAATCCAGCACCGCTTGTCATCTCATACCGTTCACCAATATAATCAAAAAGAAAGCCATGTCGGTAAAAAACCGTATTTAAAATACCAATTTCGATACCTGCATGATAATTGATCTCCTGGATTTCGTAGGGGAGGTGTTCATTAAAGAGGTCTTTAAACATTGCTTTATAAAACGGATCAGGTTTTCCATCAAAATGATTAATGACAAGTTCCTTATCGAGACGTAACTCTCCAGCCAGATCGACTATGCGAACGTTACCTTGGTGAAAGGTCTTTTTATAGCCAAGTGCGCAGTTTATTGTAAAAGGAATCGGATCCTGCTGTGATCTGGAGACATAGGACACGTTCGGTCCCATGTTCATCATCGTGAAACCGAACCTCAGGCCATTGTGATAGAGACGTAAGAATCCAATATCAATTGCAAAGCTGCCTGCAGTTCCCTCACCATTATCTCCAAGACCTGGTGCCAGTGCCGAGATGAACGGCTTAACAGTGATACCATAGTAACGGGATGTGTCACCATATTCTGCAAAGTTAAATCCCCATCCGAGTGCAAATACCGCTTCACAACTGTGGGTTAGACTTATTTCACGGCCAATAGCATCAGTAAGTGAATTCTCACCCATATCGATTAGATTACAAAATGCACCAAAACCCCCAAGGTTTGTACTTTTGGGGGGCTGGATATACCCTGAATAGGTAAAGTGCCAGAGATCTCTGATTTGAAGCTGGGGAAGTAACATCTCACGGAAGCTGCTGACTGCACCCTTTTTCCATCGGGCATTTTGAACCCCAAGTCCTGCTGGGTTGAAAAACAGCGCAGACTCATCATCAGCAAGTGCAGTACCGGTTTCACCCATACCGCCGGATCTGGCGCCATAGGGAAAGATGAGGGTAATGACAGCTGATTCGCCGACTCCGGCGAAGATTCCTGAAGTCAGGATTAAAAACAAAAAAATGCATATTTTAATGATTAGCGTCATATCAAAATTCCGGTTTTACCTTTATTAATCCTTTTGCAAAAATAAAAAGCGTATGAGTGTTAGTTTGGAAAATACAATTATACTTTGGCAGTAAACAATACCTGAAATGGCAATGTAATTATTCAGATGCTTTTTGTCTCTGTTGCCAGAATTCTGTAATCGTTATATATTTCTACCTGAACCCGGCGGTTTGTTGACGATGAATCGCTCAGAGCCCTTTAGATTATCAGGCTCAGAGATTTTGAGGTTTTATCTATCGCAAATAGAGGAGTTAAAAAAATACCATGAAATTCATTGATCTCTCTGCAACAATCGCTCAGAGTCCTGAAACGGTGCCACCATTTTTAAGGACAAATATAACCTATAATTCCCATGCTGATGGGGCAAAGCAGGCCCAGGCTATTCTGAAAGTTCCTGAGAGTGTATTTCGCAACAATGAAGGATGGGCAACAGAGACAATTACTATGTTGGGTACTCACGACAGTACCCATATCGATGCTCCCTGGCATTATAACAGTGTTATACAAGGTGAGAAAGCTGCAACTGTTGATCAGCTTCCGTTAGAATGGTTTTTCAGTGATGGTGTAATTCTTGATATGAGTCACAAGGCTGATGGTGATCCAATGGACGTTGAAGATGTCCAGAAGAAATTGATTACTATGAATTACCAACTGAAACCTCTTGATATAGTTTTTGTCCGAACCGGTTGTGATGCCTATTACTATCAACCCGATTATCTTTTCAGGGGATGTGGAGTTACCCCTGAAGCTACAAGGTTGCTTTACGAAAAAGGTATAAGGGTGATGGGGATTGATGCATGGGGGTGGGATGTACCTCTTGACAGACAAGCTCGTGAAGCCATGGCAAAGGGTGAAAAAGGGGTCTTCTGGGCTGCTCACCAGGTTGATCTGCCATATGCTCAGATAGAGCGACTTGTAAATCTGAAGGATCTTCCTGAGTGCGGCTTCAAAGTTGCCTGTTTTCCATTGAAAATAAAAGGGGGGAGTGCAGGACCTGCGCGTGTGGTGGCAATGGTAGATAATTGAAACTTGTTCGGCCTGCAATGAAAGTGTTTTCTGAAAGAAAACGGATATTATTCAACCAATGTTCTTCAGGTAGAATTTTCATGGAATATTGTAATATAAAAACGATTGAACAATTCCTCCTGGAGGTTTTTTATGGCTCGCATTCTAATAGTTTTGATGGTGATGCTTCAGTTCACAATGTCTTTTGCTCATGATACACTCATTTCCACAGCAATTCCTTATTCTTCGGGAATTGTGCATCTTAATGTTGATCAGGATACAGCTACTTTTTCAAATGGCCTGAAGATTTTTTCGCTGGTATTTGAATACCCCTATCAGATTCCGGAGGAAAAGAGATGGGATGGTGGAATAGCTTGCAGCTGCACCTCTGGAGATGTTGTCTATAAAAGTGATCCATCAATGGTAACTAAGTGGAGAAGGTTAATTTTGAATACATTACAGGGATCAATTGCGCTGATTGGACGCAAACGACTGGAAATCCTGATACTCTCTGGCGATCAGCAATCAACACTCCTTTGGCTAAATTCCCGATAGATTCCCTTGTTTTGCGAGTGTCCAGTACTGACATCGTTCAACTGCCTGCAAAGGTTCTTTATTCTTCAAGTCGCCCGTGCTGTGATATTGTCCGGACTATCACGACACAGTTGGTTACCAATACAACCTCCATTTTTTATTTTCTTCCATTATCATCCTTGAATCCAAACGTGAAACTTCAGGTTGTCTCTGTAGAAATCGACAGCTCCTCGACTTCATCTCATGGAGAGCTGGGTATATTCCGGGATTATGTCGTTTCTGGTATTAACCTCAGGTGGGCGATTGATTCATTGGGGAATGGTCGTTTTGACAAATCTACCAAAATCGTAAAAAATGTACGACCCACAATGTGCACAGCTGGTATAATGAAAAATAAAAATTTGAAATTAAATTTTTTAAATAACCAAACTACACATAATACCATATCAAATTGTAAAGACTGTCAAGGATACTTTTCATTAAAAGGGGAAAAGGTGTCCAAATATTTACCACATGGTATATTTGTTAAGCAGTAACTTCGACTCTCCTAAAAATGTTTCCCGAAAATTCTCGGTCTGATTTTCAGATCGGTAACCACCACTTGCTTTGTAATTGGAGGTGCACTCTGGATTTTGAGAAGACCAAGAGTGACCAGTTCGTCCAGTACTGACTCGTCAAGAGTAAGGTTGAGAGTACTACCTGTGTTCAATTGAAAACTTGATTTAATTGATGAATGGTGCATTGCGCCAACAAAATTATTACCTGTCCTCCAATTGTAAATAATACTCGAAGTATCTGCTGCATGGATATATCCACGGAAATAACCGACAGAACCTAGATCATTAACTGACCCATGCGATCGCAGATAGATAACAGTCATGGTACCTGTTCCGCAATCGTACCATCCGCTGGGGACTGTCATCGCACCTTCAATGATCCAGAGTGTTTTATGATTAACAAGATTGCTGCCCAAGATGCGGTTCATCTGAAGTGAATTGTCAACTTTGATAACAAGGTAGTTATTCCATAGCGAACCTGTGTTACTTGAATAAACAGTATTTATTTTTGAAGCGTCAACCTGGCTTCCAAAAACTACACTGGCATTTAAAATTTTTGAAGCCGGGATGGAAGAAATGTCAAACTGGAGCGCCGGTGGTAATGATGACGAGAGCGAAAGAACTGATGCAACATCGATAGATGCTCCATCCTGTACCAGGCTTCCACCGGAAATTCTTGCTGGATTGATGTGAGCCGATCCCCGATGCGCTGTGCGGCCATTCATGTTGAAATAACTGTTGCCATTGATTGTATTGTTAAAGTAGACATCATTGCGGGCATCGGCAATATCGTCAACATAGACACTGCTGTTAAACCCTGCATTGTCCATGAGTGTGATAGGAACGTTACTGGTAACTGGTCCCATAAACAATGCTTTATTTTTAAATGTTACACTCCCTGAAAATGAAACCTGAGCTGTCGTGGAGACCGCTTGAAATGTTCCATCGATGATACTTCCTGATGCACCACCATTAAATTGCAGTTTGTCACTGAAACAGACATTACCGGTCACGATAATTGGACGGTCGAAATATTGTGCTTCACATCTGATATCTATTGCATACTTACTATATGGCATTACTGCATCTACACCATTGAGTTGATAAAAACCAATGGCTTTCTTTCTGCCACTGGTACCACCATACCCGAACCCCTCTACCTGCATCATCATATTATCCGGATTGAATGATAATATTCGTGCAGAGTATTGTGGCGGGTTGGGAATTGTTGAATCAAGTGAAATTTTATTTTCCCGATCCCAGTTCGCAGCAGTTGAGAGAAGCCATCCTTTACCAGCAGTATTGTTTCCCAGTTTGATATAGTTATTGACAATGTCGGTAATCACCTGAGGCTGGCTCTCACACTGCTGTTCAACAGCTCTGAGTGCAGCTTCTGAAGCAACTGACGCAGTTCGCATCTTTACCTGATCAATAGAACTGATATTGTCTTTTTGCGAAATTGTAATAAGGGCGACACCTGCAATTGATGCTACCAGAAGAATCACAATACCATACACTGCTGCAAATCCTGAATTTGATTGTACTGGCTTCTGCTTCATAGTATCACTCCTGTTTATAATCAGAATAAGCCATTATTTGGAATCTCGATAATTTCGGTGTTTAGTCGCCATGTATAGGGGCCACTGCGGGAAATGGTATCATTCCCGACAATGATTGGAGTATTTTCATTGGTACCGGTTTTTTTTGCGCTTCTCGACAAAATATATATTCGTATTGCTTTTACAAAGCGGTTCTGAGATGTAACTGGTTTGTTTACCCATGTGTACGCACCCCTGTCGATTATTCGAAGGTAAACATAGCTGATCTTGATAGTTCCACTTCGTACTTTGGTAAAATTAAGGGACAGTTTACTTGAGGGTGTTGATGGGAGCGGAATGATTACCGTATTTTCTTTAGCAGCCGGTTTGAACCATGCAGTACCTTTAATTGTACCGTCAGATACGGTTTTGATACTCCATTGCATCGAATCTGCGGGTGCCGGGCCGCCACTGGGTTCGACCTTGAATTTTACCGCTACTCGACATGGATTGGGTGGCGTGAAATTTTTCTGGCATTCAATGGATACACTGGAACTTGAGTTAGTGGTTATCACACCAGTTCCTGTTCCCCAGGTGCATTCTGAAAGTGTCCAGTTGCTGTTAGAAAATGGATCTTCTGTCATAAGAAGGCTGTCCGCACCTAAAACGCCATACTGAAATTGCAGTGCATACACATCTGAAGATATAATAGTTGTTTTACTGTCACTTTGCATACAGAGTTTGGTTCCATCGAGAAAATATCTGGTCGTATCGATCGATACAAACTGACCTTGACGATCCATATTCACTTGAAGAGTTGTTAAAGTATCTCCATGTTTTCCTTCAAGAGCGATGAATGATGAACTGTCGGGGTAAAATGCGCCTGGTGCCTGAACAAGTGTTGTTCCTGAAAGGTATGATTTGAAACCGGTGTTTTTAATTTTACGTGACATTCCCGCAAGGGCATCACGGCCACCTGCCTGCACCAGTGAGGTCCTGGTACCACTTGCGAAACTTTTTACAATAGAGTTCACCTGTGAACCAATGAAAATTGATACAATCGAAAATAATGATACATACAGTATAGTCTCTATTAATGTCGCACCTTTTGTATTCACTGCAGTACTCCATATACTTTGATTGTTCTTGGTTTACCCATAATGGACCAGTTTATATTGACAACAGCAGTTCTGGGGGTCTTGTTTAAGGAGACTGTCCAGTTTCTTGTAAATGTATCAGTTTCTAATACGTAAATATCTGCACCGTTTGATGGTATTGGAGTTGCGTTGAGCTCAGATATTTTCTGTTCACCACTGATATACGCAGCTTCTGTGAGACGGGAATTGGAGTAGTTGCCGATAGTGTTTCTCGTGAAAAATGTTATTACTATAGCAGATATTGAGATAATCAGTATCGCTATAAAGATTTCCAATATGGAAAATCCGGCTATTGAAGATCGATCCATGCTCTTCCATCCCATTTATACATTTTAAAAACTTGTGTTGAATCGGTTACAGCAATGCAGAACGTGTATTTCCCAATTCCTGAAGAACTCAGGTAAATACTGCCTGTGTTAACAACTGCTGTTGCTGTACTATCGATAACTATCCCTTTTACCTTCCAGTCGCCTGTAGTAAATGAACTTGATGATGGTAATGATAAACCTGCGGGAGCAACTGTCGGTGGCTCCTTTGAGGGAAGACCAAAGTTGATTGTCGCAGGAAGCTTTGCTGTATCGACTGTTTCGCTTCCTTCTTTTGTTCCGTTGTTATTAAAATCGGTCAGCAGTATGTACTTACTTGTGGATAGGAAGGTTACTTTTAATGTGCAATCATTTTTCATTGCTTTACCACGCAGTGATGTAAAATCTTTATATATTTTCCAGACCTCTTTTTCCAAACTGTTATATCTGGAAAAGCTATTTAAGCGCATTAAAATGGTGGCGCTGATTATCCCGATGATAATCAGTGCAAATGACATCTCAATTATCGTGAAACCGTTTTTTGTTCTCATATATATATTATATCGCTTATGAAGATATGATTCAATAAAAATATATACAAGTACAAGTCTTATAAGAGATTTAACTTATTTTGAATAAAGAACTTAAATAACCACTTTTACGGTTGAAGCATCGAGGTTACTTTTTTATTCATCATCGAAACGTAGTCAAGCTGTGGCATTAGTTCTCGGGAAACAGTCTTCTGGTACGTATCGGAAACGCTTCCTTCTGTGAGTACCTCAACGGCAGCCTGTTTTGCCGCATGAAGAATATCATTTATTGGGACATTTCTCATCGCAAAAGCATGCGGACGGAGCAATGCACCAGAAATGTGTAATCCCAGATTTTTGCTAATGGCTTTTAAATGAATGAGAATCGGATCGAAGTGTTCCATCTCCCAGAGCCCGCAACTTGAGAGTAGTACCAGTTTTTTCGGTATGTACCCTTCAGGGAACGGATGTCTGGTCTGACCATCACGCACCTCCAGAAAGGGATTTCCAACGGCAACGGTACGATCTAAAAGAGTTTTCAGATCACCTGGCAAGCCATCGACGTAGATCGGTGTCGAAATAACAATAAGATCTGCGGCTTTAAAATGGTCAATGATATTTTTCATATCGTCGTTTATAATACATCTGCCATTAGTTCTGAACCAGCATGCGAGGTCTCCGCGACATGGGGCAATGTTGAGTTCCGTGGTATTATAATATTCAAATTCACAACCAGCATCACGAAGCCCCGACATAAAAGGGTTCAAAAGCATTGAAGTTGCACTTCGTCTTTTATACCTGCTTGCACTTAGTATGAGAGCTCTCATAATGTTTAAAACTTTCAATAAATAATATGACAAAGGGGCTGGGTGACTTAGAGACAATGAGACTGTAAGAAATGGAAAAGAAGACAGCTGGATCAAATTATAATTTACATGCTCAACTTTTTATTTTTCCAGGTTGTCGCATAGCCACATTGTTCTCTTAGCCCCGCTGTCTCCCCGTCATTTGCTTCCCGCAAGTTTTGTTGCATTAATCAATCCACCGGCAAGGATCAACACTTTCTCACGATCAGTAAGAGAAACCTTCATAGGGATCGAAATCGCCCCGGATTTCAAGGTCAATTCACCATTTCCTGACAGCGCATCTCTGACATTTACAATCACGATATCTGCTCCTGCTGTTAGCTTATCATAATCTTCTTCGTTAACAAAATCAGCAGGAATAATGCCGAAATTGATCAGGTTTGCACGGTGAATACGTTCCATCGAGCGGGCTATCACCATTTTGACGCCAAGATACATCGGACAGATTGCCGCATGCTCGCGTGATGATCCCTGACCGTATGATTCTCCAGCGACAATCACATTATGGATCCCGTTTTTACGATTCTCTGCAGCACGGGATGCAAATGTCGGTTCTTCACGTTCAAAAACAAATTCCGCATATTTGGGAATGTTCGAACGGTATTTCAAACGACTTCCGGCGGGCATAATATGATCGGTGGTGATTTTATCACCAACTTTAATGGTCACCACCCCTTTGATCGTATCGGGGCAGGATTCATTTGATGGTGGATCACCTATATTAGGACCTCTGAAAATAGTAATTGTTTCTGGAGCACTTGATGGTTCCAGAATCATCGAATCATCAATGATAAACTTTTCAGGCATTGACAATTTCGGCATACTGGCTTTAAAAAAGTCCCGCGGATCAACGATTTTTTCGGCAAGTGCCGCTGCAACTGCTGTTTCCGGAGATGCAAGATATACATTCGCACTTGGAGTACCGCTTCTTCCGTAAAAATTTCTGTTTGATGTACGCACAGAGACACCATCGGTTCTAGGAGCCAGTGAGTTACCAATGCAGAACCCGCACGCACTCTCCAGTATTCGTGCTCCGGATGCGACTATATCTGCAAGAGCCCCGTTTCTTCCAACCATCTCCATTACCTGACGCGATCCGCCGGTTACTCCGAGTGACACCTGTGAAGAAGCTTTTTTACCTTTAAGCAGTGATGCGACAAGGGTGAGATCTCTCAATGATGCATTGGTGCAGGAGCCAATAAGCACCTGATCAACCACTATACCTGCAACATCTCGTACACGCTTGACATTCCCAGGTGAGTGCGGGCATGCCATCATGGGCTCTAATTCATTAAGGTTAATTGTGATTACTCTGTCATAGGTTGCATTATTGTCAGCAGAAAGAGGAATATATACAGATTCACGATCCTGAGCTGCCAGAAACTGGCGAGTGATCTCATCTGAGGGGAAGACCGAAGTTGTTACTCCAAGTTCAGCTCCCATATTTGTAATTGTTGAGCGTTCGGGAACACTTAAACTTGCTATACCTGGGCCACCGTATTCAATAATAGCACCGACATTACCTTTTGTGGTGAGGATTTCCAGCACCTTAAGAATGACATCTTTTGCAGAGACAAACGGTTGAAGCGTCCCGGTAAGTTCTACCTTAATTACTTTTGGATAGGTGAGATAAAATAAGCCGCCACCCATTGCAACTGCTACATCAAGACCACCCGCACCAATTGCAATCATGCCAATACCGCCACCAGTCGGAGTATGGGAATCGCTGCCCAGCAGTGTTTTTCCGGGAGCCCCAAAGCGTTCGAGGTGTACCTGATGGCAGATTCCGTTACCTGGTTTGGAGAATTTTATACCATATTTTGCGGCAACCGTTTCAAGATATTTATGGTCATCAGCGTTCTCAAACCCTTCCTGAATCGTATTATGATCGACATAGGAAACCGATACTTCTGTTTTGACTTTATCGAACCCAAGCGCTTCGAACTGAAGATACGCCATTGTTCCGGTTGCATCCTGAGTAAGGGTCTGATCGATTTTTATTCCGATTTCCTGACCACTGACAGCCTGTCCCTGTTTAATATGAGCATCAAGAATTTTTTGAACCAGATTTTTTCCCATTTGAACTATTCCTTTTTGACCGTGGTTATTTCACAGAGAATATAGTTTTTGCGAAGGCCCGGCGGGACGAATCCCCGAATCCGGAACTCTTGAACATTTGAACTCTGAACTCCAAATTACACAATTTTAATTAACCATTGTTCGTAAATAAGATTTATCCATGGTTATTTCCTGATAAAATACTTATTTTATAC
>JBNKZD010000265.1:0-13490 GCA_050301235.1 Chitinispirillaceae bacterium
GATTTTGCCAAAATAACTTTCAATACTTCTATCTTCGTTACCTTGTTCATCAAATAAAGAATAGAAATCGTGGCTGCAACAAACATTGTTGATATTTGTTGTAAACAATCGGTCTTTTAAAATATCATAAGCATTTATTAATACCTTTTCCCTGGGGTAGGAAAGATTATCGGGATAATCAATTGAAAAACCTCGAAGATAGCAAGCTGGAACAAAATGGTCATTTGGCATTTTATTCTCTACCGGTTAAATACATATAAATTAAACTCTTTTTTGCGCGCCATTAGAAATGAATGACAATAGGCTAATTGTTTACTCTTTCAATTACGACGTAATTGAAAGAGAATAAACTCAAATTTAAAACAGTTCGCCATTTGCCCATATCTCCCCCCTCACCCTCTCGCAAAAACCTCATCATTTCTCTTACATAAAATGAAAAGAACCGATGCATTATCATTTCCATCAAAAAACCGGATTTACAGTAGTCCGGGGTAAAAAAGCAAGGTACGGGTTTAGCCGTTACGGGCCGGAAAAACTGCAAGATGGAATCGTTCAGAGTTCAGAGTTCAGGGTTCAGAGGTTAAAAATCAAGAAACTCTTATGCTCTTACGCTCTTATGCTCTAAAACCCTGAACACTGAACCTTTGAACGACTATGATTAATATAGGTAAATATGCAGGGAGAGTCAAGTGGTTGGGAATGACAGCGGGACGAAGAGACGGAGGGACTGAGGGACAAAGGGAAGGAGAGACAAAGAGACAAGGTGGAAAAGAATCGTAAAAAATATCGAATTTCAAATAACGATCACAATGATATGCGACTCCCTCACCGGTAAGTGAAATATCGGTACCCGGTACGCTTGAAATGTAACCCGGAAGGGGGGAAACGAACATCCGGTGCCTACGAGAAATGGTGTCCGGGAGAGAGTAAATTGACATTTCATATGGTTGGTGGTGGCTGAACTGGATATTCCTGAAGCTTTTTGTTTTCTTTTGCAAACCCCTTTATCATCAGGTGTGCATCAGTTAAAAGAACCTTTGTTATCGGAATTTTTTGTTCATTGCAGCTACTCTCCATCTGCGTAACCATTCTTTCAAAGTTCATCTTTAAATGTTACTGCTTTTTCTTGTGGTATTCGTGCAATATAAAGACTTTCAAACCGTTCTTGTTTATTCTCCGTGTTTTATGGCGATGGAAACCTTGGGTCAGTTTACAGAGGGTAACTTGCAATAGGGTTCGATGAACAATGCAACGAAACTTACACTTGACATATGGGGGGTCGTATGGTACTCTATCTGGCGGTGCTTGGCGCGAACACCCACTACAAAAAATTATTATCAATTTAAACGTTGTAAGATGGGCAATTGAATCTGAATCGGGTATAGTCCTTCTTAGAAAAATGATACTTCACGAAATAGGACATTATGTTGGCCTTGACCATACTGATGGTACTTACGGTGAACACGTTCCTGGTACACCATCTAATGATCCGGAATCAGTAATGCGGTCACGTAATGCATTATATCGAGCATATAGTTATTATGATCTGTTAGCTTTAAAATTTGCATTTAATAACAGTGTTGGCCTTAATAGAGGACTTGATTTTATACCTGTTCCACCTGGTGACCCCATAAATGGTAATAGCTGGAAGTTTTGGGACAAAACCTCTTTTCCTGATGAAAATTATAGTTTCGATGAAATCTCTACCGGAGGTAGTTATCCAAATATTAATAAAGGATGGACTTACGACAATAATACCTTTTATGGAGCTTTCGATAAAGATTGCGTGACTTCAGGGGATATTTCAGACAATGAAATGACATGGTTGCGGTTGCGCTTTAATACTGCAAGAGATGGTAGTGTTTCTACTATCTCAGATAATGTGAGCATTGACCATGCAACTCTGTCAAGATGACCAAGGGGAACCGAGTGGGTTTTACCAACAGTTATTATACAACACCGTGCAGTAAACTTTACTTGAGAAATTTAAATAGCCTAAAATAGTGGGATTTAAAAAAAGCCTCTCCATTACTGGAAAGGCTTTTTACACTATTTAAAATCAGTATCGCTTAGTGAAAAAGATGAACAGGTAACGTTTCAACCAGACCATTTTCAGAGGTAACTCTGAGGAGATAAACACCACTTGCATTGTTTCCAAGAGGAAGCGTGCAGGTGTTAACTTCTTTGCTGATACTCTTTGCAGCAACAACCTTACCCATTGTGTTAAGCAGGCTCACAGAACCGCCCTCAACAGCTGTTTTTCCATTGAATCTGACATTGATAACATTACCAATCTGATTGATATCGATGTTATTCCTGACAAGCTTGTGACTGCGTGCAATAATACCGCTTGAAAACTTGGCACCCATGAAATAAATATTGTCCATTGCAAAGGTACCTTCTTTAACTGCTCCATCAGACAGTTTAAACTGTATTTTCCTAAGACCGGTTGTGGTCAATTTCGGTGCAAGTTCAGTATACCATTGTGGTAATTTCAAGGAATCAAAAGGGATTTTTACTCCAGCCCATTTCCCCCCGGTTGGTGGAAGCGCTGCATAATACACAATTCCGGAACCTCTGTTGATTGAATCTTCCACTTCAGCATTCACATAGATATTACTCTTGTATTCAAGATAAATCCCTGTAGCACCATCCGTTTTGGCATCATACCCTTTTCTTCCGCCCTTAAGAACGTTACATCCAAGCCCGACATAAGGAAGGATAGAATCTCCTGCACTTGTTACCAGTTTCGGACCAAGTTCAAATGCCATCGAAACGCCAGGAGTCTCACCTGCTCCACCAGTTGCATTTACAACGAACTTCTTATCATCGTCAGGGTCAAAACCCA
Organism: Chitinispirillaceae bacterium; assembly: GCA_050301235.1. GTDB lineage: Bacteria > Fibrobacterota > Chitinivibrionia > Chitinivibrionales > Chitinispirillaceae > JAFGIN01. The sequence goes on from JBNKZD010000265.1 coordinate 2,849, forward strand.
GGGTAAATTTTGATGTACCATCATTATCTACATCAGTGTAAATGAACCATTCACCTTTAAGATTATTAATGGTTGGTTCTTCGCTGGAAAAATCACTGAGCAGACCTAAATCGCTTTTGTAAGTACCCAATGCTACAGTATCAAGTTCAGCCCATCTTCTGATTTTTGGTGATCCTACAATGTTAAAATTGTCAACATAGAGTTTGCCGGATGTTCCTTTACCAAAAGTTGGGTTCTCATCGGGGTGTCCACGTAATTGAAATGCTATTTTAAGATTAGTTGTAGGATCATAGGTTTTCAGTTTTGGGGTACCCCACCCTTCCTGCTTCAACGCATTAGAAAGGGTCTTATCGATTTCCAGAAGTACTTTTACATTGGCTTTTGTTGTGCCTACCGAAATAATTGAATGCAGTTTGTCATCAGATGCTTTAAGATCGCTTGTTTCAAGTAAAAATTTAACTTTTGTAGCTTTATCGGCCCAGATATCAAAGGAAATCGCAGTAGCTCCGGTAAGATCATAAGGTGTTGTACCATCCCCGATAAAATTGAATCCCATACCCACAAACGGATAGAGAGTGTAATCACCTTTATCAACCGAATCTCCAAAAGCATATTCCATAACGGCAACACCATCTTCGTTAACACCTCCAGTTTCAAAGGGATCGTTCGTTACCGATGAACTACCCCCAGCCTTGGTGTCATCATAAAAATACCAGTAGGTACCAATCTCATTCTTGTTATCTTTGTCATTAAAATCATCAATTAAAAAGTCAGCAAACCCGAATGATGCAGCTACCAGGATAGACGCTCCAGCTGCGACAACCGATCTTGAATGCTTACGTAGCATAAAAACTCCTCAAAAATGTTTATGGTAGAAAGTGCACATTACCAATAAAGTGTTATGAATAATAGTACAATTAATCGAATTAATGGTTCAAACGCTCCTTAGTTGCTCAATAACGCCCCGTTCGCACATCGCCTCTCTCCCCCCCCTCTCTCCACTCATGGAGAAAGGGAGCAAAAAACCGCATCTATTCTCTTTCCTCCCCCCCTCTCCATTCACCAATGGAGAGGGGGGCAAGGGGGGTGAGGCGGTATGCGAATACCGCGAATTTCCTGGATCAACCAGATGTATACCCATTTAAAAGAACAATTATATACTTAAGCGCTTATCTTAAAATTTGTTCTTTAGTAAAAGAAATTTTTTCATGATTACATTATATATCAAACATTAAAGAAAATTGTAAAAGTCTGTTCATACACTTCGAAACATCTCCATGTAAGCCTCTGAGAGTTAAACTAATTCAAATATCACACTTACAGCAACAAGTATATTAATTCTACACCGTTAAAATACCTAAATCGCATCAAAAAGGTCATTGAGCGGAGTCGAAATGACAAGCGTGATTTGCTTAAAATGCGCAGTCTCGACTCCGCTCGACGACCGGAACAGTAATACTAACGTTGTAGAATTAAATAACCATGCTGGAAACTAAATTGAACCAGTTTTGTTGAATCATTCACTAAAATTTTTAATTTTTCCATCCATTTTTTGAAAATACCCGGGAGTATGATGTACCTGAGAAAGATACCTATTATTGTCCTTTTTTCAAGTTTTATGTTTTCCATTTCTGGTCAGTGGCTTCTCCCCTACCCACGACCACAAAAATATGATTATTCAGCCTTCTACGACTCCGTTCTCGTTTCAAGACTATCAATGGATTATATCCAGCCGGACGAAGAACTTAAAGCAGCCTGGAAATTTTATGTTGAAACATTCATAATGCCAAATGGTCTGGTTCGTCACTTAAGAATGTCAGATGATAAAAAAACGGTAATTGGCCAAAATGAAGCGGTTTCTGAAGGTATCGGCTATGGGATGCTTCTGGCAGTGATCTGTAATGATCAGGCAAATTTCAATAAAATTTTTGAAGCCGGAAACCAGTATATGTGGGGCGGTTCATCGTACGCCTGCTGGAGCTGGGCTAATGGTGGATGTAAACAAAGTGGCGCAGCCACCGATGCGGACCTTGATATCGGACTTGCACTTGTGTTTGCCGATAAACTTCAGGAGTATGGATATTGGAACCCTTATAATAAAAATGGTGTCACTTACAAAAGCCGTGCAGAACAAACAATCGCCGGTATCAAAACCCGAATGACAAGCGGTGATGTGCTGCTTCCGGGCGATACCTGGGGTGGAGATGGCATGAATAATATCAACCCCAGCTACTTCTCCACAGCAGCCATGAGGGTCTTTAATGATTATCAAAAGACTCACGATTTCACGGGAGTGATCAATAAATGCTACCAGATACTTCAGGGAACAAGAAACTACAGTAAAGGTCAGGCACCCGACTGGTGTAATGCAAGTGGTGGTCAGGCGGCAAAATATTACGGGATGAGTATTGAAGCGATCCGGGTTCCCTGGAGAATTGGTCTTGATGCGCTCTGGTTTAACGATTCAAAGGCAATCACTTATTGTAAAAATACTAAAAACACCATTACAAATCTTGGCAGTGAAGATGTTTACAAACAGATGATAGAATATAAACCCGATGGTACTCCCGATATGGCAGACCCAAACCGTCAGGCAGACAATTTTGAACGCATCGCGATGTGGAGTACTGCGGTTCTTGGGTCTCAGGACAAATCCTACACAAAAGGTGTTTTTATTAAAGAGATTAGTTATGATATCACCGACGGTACAGACCAACCCTACTTTGGTCCGCTTACCAGTGATGCAAATTTTTATTATAAACAATCACTTGGGATGCTTGGATATGCAACAATTTTCGGGATGTTTGGAAACGTTCTTGACGACCTGAAAAACCTCCCCAAACCCGACACGGTAAAAGTAACAAGCGGCATCAAGACATCTACTTCATCAGTTAAACTTCCTTCGACGGTGACAATAACTGCAACCCTTGAAAAAGCTGCAAAATGGCAGGTCGTTATAACAGGTCAAACCAGCAACAAATCTGATACGATCCGCGATTCTAGTGCACAGATTTCGATTCCCTTTGATGGTATCGGATGGTTTACTATAGAGACGGTTAAGGTGACTCTGTCTGGAGAAAAAATTGCAAAATCAACGGCATCATCGATGCTTTCAGCCCAGTTTTCGATCACCGGTGTTCCCGAAAAGAAAACGATCACCGCTGGAAGTACGATCACTGTTCATGATATGGAGAATGGTAAATCAACAACGCCATGGAACAGTAACTGGTATATATTTGCTGATTCCCAGTCGACTACAACCCCTAAAACAGCATCAACCCTGATTACCAGCAATGCGGGAAACCCGGGTTATGGAGCGAAGCTTGCCTTTACTTCAAAAAATTATGCTGGCTGTGGGGTTACTTTCAGGAATTCTGGTACAGTAGATCTTACCAATTTTGAAAGTGTACAATTTGACATAAAAACCGAAGGGTCCGTTGACAGCGTTGTTTTTTCACTTGGAACAACCAATAACGACTCAACCGGTGCCTATATGCAGAAATCTGTTGCAGGATCAGCTTCATGGACCACTCAAACTATCCTTTTCTCCGATTTAAAATCACCCAAAAACTCATCCTCAAAATTGAACTTAAAAGTATCAGAAAAACTGCAGTGGCAGGTCAGTGGTTCAAAAAGCGGAACCATCTATCTGGACAACATTAAGATAAAATTACAAGCGGGAAAACAACCGTCCGATGATATTTACTTTCTGGTCTCTCCGAATGTGGAAAAGTTTCCACTAAACCGAAGTAACCAACTATTTGCAATTTATCAATCAAACAATGGCATAATTATCAATGCCGGAAACAACCTGCTGCCAAAGCTTGAAATATATCGTCTCAATGGCGAACGGGTATTTTCGTACCAGTTCAATATGAATACCCGTTATACCGATAATCAGATAGTGCCAATTCCAGCAGGACGTTTGACACCAGGGCAATATGTCGCGCTGCTTTGTGATGAGAGTGGGAAAAGTGAGATGATTGCGAGACGGTTTGTGTGGGAGTAAATCGCCTTTTTATTTTTTTCCAACAGCTTGTGACTGCGTTACAGATCGACTATTTCAATTTTAATATGCCAAGCCTTGCTGCATTACGTTCCTGCATCGAATAAAACTCTGTTATTGGAGGAGAATGTGATTGGGATCACAATTCTGTATATTGTTTAATGTAGCTGAATTAAATGCTTCTATCTGGCAGCAATTCTCTCTGAATTCTCCCCACACACTCAATTGCAGCAGTATAAAAATTACGGGCAATGCCAGCATACTCCTCTGAGGACAATCCAAAATAATCATGAACACCAGCATTTCGTGCTTCAAGGAAGCCAGCCCAAATTTCGCGATCGTTGATCCACCCATATTTAGCAGCTTCAAGAATAGCTGGACGAGGTCCGGGAATTTCACTGCCCTGGTATTCTCCTGCTGCTTTCAAAAATTTCCAGACATATTCAAATGAAACCTCGAACCGCTTTGCAACAGCATCAAGACGAACCCACCTGTCATTTGCTGTTGTATCCATATCAAGGTAGGAGATTACTTTATTCAGTTCTTCAAGTGAACGAACAGTTGTTTCAAAAAAAAATTGAATATCTCTTGAAGTCATCTTAATATCTCTACTAAATCATTACTGATAGATTCACGAAACCAGACTGGAGCGCGATGAAGATCAACAATATCAATTTCATCCGGAAAAGCTATATCTGCAGCCTCCTGCCGCAGACAGGCAAAAAAATTCCATGGAAGTGGAACACCTGCATCTATCGCGAAATCCCAATCGCTTTTTGAAGAATGATTTCCCCGGGCGCGGCTGCCAAGAAGATATACACGTACCGATGGTTCGGTACGATTGAAAATGAATGAAATAACCTTCTCAATGTGAGGTGTTGTTTCGATCATTCTTTTATCAGTTTTTAAAGCCATATTTTAAATATATCATGAATGCAGGATCTATTCCAAATTAAGAGAGATGCATTCTTAATGAGTCAGAACGATCAATTGTAACCTCGCAAAGGTTCAACGTTCGGATCCAAGAGCATTTACCCCTCTGAACCTCTGAACTCCTGAACGGTTAATCGTCTAACCAGTAAACAGTTTCATTGATATATTTTTGATACTGTTTTTAAAATCTAATTTAAAAAAATACAAACCAAAATCATTATTATGGTTATATTACCTGATAGTATCGAGAATTTAAGTTTATTTTATTACTATTTCTGGGTGGAGGGAGTTAATGTTATCAAAAGTACTTCAAATACAGCTCATTATGGGGGCTGTTGTTTCAAGTGTGTTTGCGCTGTCTGGTACTGGTGGTACACCTTTAGGTGGAATGGGGACCGGGTATGTCCTATTTGATGGCCAGAAGTTCAGGGTAAGTGGTAAGCTGCCACCTGCGGCTGCTGATCATGCTCTTTCAACAAGCGGAAATTCAGCAGAAAAGCAGATCGCAGCAAGTGGATTCTCATTTTTTGTAAAAGGAACTGCCAAGACACAGTTAAAAGCTGTAACCGAAGATGCAAAATGCCCCTTGCAGTTAGCTGATTTCGGTACAATAGAAGGCATTAAATTTTCACTGAATGCTTTTGGTCCTTATCTGCCTGGTGAAGGTAAAGAAAATTTCCAGCTCGCGACATCCCCGATGGCACTTTTTGATATTACTGCGGTAAACAGTGGTGCAGAAGCGATTGAAGCCGCAGTTGCCATGGAATTTGCCAACGGCGGACTTCTGGGCGGAGCAAATAGTGGTACTGTAGAAACTGGTAATAAGGCAATCAGTTTTTCCGGCACTGATAATGCTTATCTGGCAGTCGATTGTGACGGTTCGACACCAGAATTCAGCGCTGGTGCATCAGGTACATTCTCTACAGATGGCAAACTCTCCAATGCAGCTGGAAACCTGGTTGCAGCAAAATGCAGTATTCCAGCCGGAGGTACTGTTCATTTTAAATTCGTTCTTGCATGGTATAGAGCTTATGGTTCTGAGGGCTATTATTATCATAACTTTTATACAAGTTCAAAGGAAGTTGCAACATTCGGAGTATCGAAATTTGATGCTGTCAGAGACGGTATTACCGGTTTTGTTAACAGGCTAATGGCATCAAATTTTCCCGACTGGTATAAAGACCGACTTCTGAATAATACCTACCCACTCATTCACAACTCTGTATGTGCAAAAGATGGTCGAGTTGCATTCTGGGAAGGAAATTATGGAATTTTAGGCACAATCGACCAGGGGCAGCATGCAGCAGTCTTTTATACATTCAACTGGCCAAGTGTACAATGGCATGAACTTCAGTACTGGGCCCGGCAGCAGAAATCAAGTGGTCAGGTTCACCATGACTTCAACGAAGGAAAACCAAGTTTCAGTGCTGGAAATACAAATAATAACCGTAATTTAAAACCGTGGGATGATAAGACCCATGCTGATTACTGGTGGTTTTCAAACACTGATACATGGGCCGATCTCAACTGCATGTTCATTTTTAAAGCATATGAACTGATGCTTGCCACAGGCGATCTTGATTCACTGAAAAAAAACTGGCCAGCATTAAAGAAATCTGCAGATCGATTGGTCTCCATGTGCGGATCAGATAAAATTCCCCTGAAAAGTCATAGCACTTATGACCGTTGCAATGGTGCAGGTAATGCTACCGGATCAAATTGCAGCCTTACACCTGAATATAACGGAAGCCTGGCAATAGCAACGTTCAATGCTATGGCTGAAATAGCTAAATTTTTAGGCGAAAGTGCGGCTGCAACTGAGTATTCCGGTTATTCTGACGCAGCGAAAACGGCATTCAAACAAAAATATGGCAATTCAAATGATTTCGGAGTCAAAGCTTCCGTATCTGGTAGTGGCCGCTTCCCAGAATCACATGTTGCAGGATACGCCTGGGCAAACTACCTCTGCCTTAACCCGATAATGGATGCAGATTTCATCACAAAAACAGTGGACAAAATGCGGAACACTCAGAAAAGTGGCAATGTCCGTGCGAATGGAGAATGGATTTTTTATTGCGTTGATCATTACGGTGGTTCTGAGATCGCTATTAATAAACCAGATGATGGACTTAATATCCACAAACTTGATTATGACTATTATTACAAACAGGTTCCAAAAGAAGTGCACTGGCAATCTTTACAAGAAGGTGATGGAAATAAAAACCATGACAGTTATATGACCGCTCCCATTGTCTGGCACTCCTATTTCCAGTTCTGTGGGTATATGATCGATAATGCCAATAATCGTCTCTGGATCAGACCTCGAATTCCAACAGAGATGAATAAAAAGATCACTAACGCACTGCTCCTTAACCCCAAAGCGTTAGGGACACTCAACTATGATGAAACCGGTAATACTGAAACTGGTGTAACACAAACAATCACGGTAAAGTATGATAAACCTGTTACTATTAAAGAAATCATACTCAAGAATAATACCGGTATCGATGCACCTTACGTTTCGATTTCAGGTGCTGCTAACCCAACTATCAAAGCGGAAGGAACCGATCCTGAAAAGAATATCAGGGTAACACTTGCAACACCGATCCAGATCGGCCGCTCAGGAATACTCATCCAGGTATCTAAAAAACCTGTTTCCGTTGAGAATATCCAGGGAAATTACTTAAAGGTTCCTCTTGCATTCAACAACACACACCTTTCGACAAGAGTGCCGGTGTGCTATTCGGTTGATGTTGCAGGACCAGTTAAAATGGAACTCTTGAGCATTAACGGTGCAAAAATCGGTACTATCATGAATCAACATATTTCAGTTGGAAATCACGTTTTTAACTGGAACGGAAAAACAGTTGATGGTAGAAGTATCGGTTCGATGTTCGCTGTACTCCGGCTAACATCATCAAATGGAACGGTAACAAAAATGGTTTCAATCGGGCGGTAAATCAGCTCGATTTACCTGATATTACCTTTTTTAAACCTGATTTTATAAGGACTTCCTTCAATAGGGAGTCCTTTTTTATAGTGTCTTAAAATCCCTGAACAAAAAGCAGACAAAATCCATTACTGATTACCTTGAAACATGAGAAGCCTGAAGCAAAGTGTATTAAATCACTTACTATTTGAACACTGCAGAATCTTTTAAAAGTGATAATGATAAAGCTGATAAAATAATTTGGGAGATCTTTATGGGGTGGCTGAGGGGGCTCGAACCCCCGACAACTGGAACCACAATCCAGTACTCTAACCAACTGAGCTACAGCCACCATAAAAGTGGTAGTAAAATACGATTTTTTTTTAGAAAAAGCAAATCAAATATTTGATAGCTTTTGGATGGTAAATGATAATCCCCCCATGAAAATTCGAAGGGATTATCTTATGTTATTTAGCTAAGAACAGATTTGTCCATGTACCCGGAATTAAGCGTTGAGCACTTGCTGGAATAGACTGAGTAACCTTAGCTCCTGAAGTTTCTGCAAACATTGCGAAACCGATGGTGCGTTCATCAAAAGGTAATACACCAATGTCACTCCATGCGACTGTGAGGACAATGATATCACCTGATTTCTGTTTTGTAATTGAGTTATTCCAGTTGTTCTGGCGATATTTGAGAGTATCTGCATTCATTTCACGAACAAAGTAATCTGCACTTACCGAATCTGATTGTGGAATATACCCTAAAAACCTGTCGGGATATGAAAGGAAAGCACTTTTACCATTTTTGCCATCAAAAGCACACTTAACAACCGATTTAGCATCAGCACTCTTTTTAACCACGAAGAAATAGGAATCCATATTCCAGCCTGTTGCAACTTTTACATCACCCAGATTCTGAAACTGATCATCCTTAAACTTAAAGCAATCCTCAGCAGCTTTTACTTTAACCGCTTTTACAGGAGCAAGATCGTTATAGACAGATTCTGAAACTATACCAAAAGGATACAGTGATCCATTCTCAGTTGAACCAGGAACCGACCAGTCAATCCTCAGATATGATTCCCCACCAACAAGTGGTTTTTTGATCGAGCCAAAAGACATATCGAGAGAGACATCACTGACAGCAACTTTTTTTGATGCAATCTGCTTTTTCTTACCATTTTCAACCAGAACCAGTTTCATGGTCAATGTTTTCTTTTTTAACTGTGCAGTATCAACCTGAGCTTTAACTGTAACGGTATCATTTCTCTGAGTAACCCAGGTAACAGGTGAACTGAAAGAGACCGTCTGTGCCTGTGCTGACAACGCCAGGGTAATAGCTGTAACACCAAGACCGATATATCGACCCAGCATTTAACCCACCTTTCTAAGATTTATAACTCTATCCATTTTTGGCCAGGAATGTCCGACCGATCATAAGTTACTAAATATACCCAAAAAAAAGCCGATGAACAACCATTTCCAGCTAATTAATGGAACTCAATGTTTCCAATACGTTTGAAAGCGATTATTATTTAAAGTAATCGCGAACATTTCCAGATTAATAATGTTCTTCTTTTAAAGTCCACAATGTATCGTTATTTCCGATCAACCAGACATGCATGCCGGTTTGTTCTAGATTCCACTTGAATTTAAAAGGTATGTTTTCATAACCTTCCGGTACAGGGTACGAGTCCATTTTTTTTAAAAACAGTGAGTTTTTCTCACTTCCGACCAGCTGAAACCTTCGATGCGTTTTTCCCCCCCTGATCATTCGATAATCTCTAACCTCAAAAACATAGTCAGCCCTGGCGTAAGTTTTTACATCTACCGGAAAATGCCACGAAAAGAAAACATCTGCAGAATTAACCATCCATTCGCCATATTTTGCAAAAAAGATGATAAAACCTGTAATGAACACAATATATCTGAATGCCTTTATTTTCATTTTTAAAGCAGACCAGGAGATTTTAAAGACAATCGCCATTAGAAGAAAACCAAATAAAATGCTTACAATTTCTGGTTTTAAAGAAAAGTTGGTAAGATCCAGAAGGAATGCACCCAAAAAAAGAGCCGCATCTATCACAATTCTTGTTTTCTTCAATACCGGGATTTTAGAGAGAATATACCCTGCTAAAGGGATAAAAAAGAGGATCAACCAAATATACAACGAATTATTGTGCATATACCACCGCTCAAAATATTTGTAAATGCATCAGAATATAATTTCCGCATTAATTTTCAAATGATAAAATTCATTCAACACAGTTATTTTTTTAGAGCTTCTCCATTATTATTTTTAAGACCCAAATTTGTCCTGAACTGGAAAATATATAGATGCGATCTTTTGTTGATGGTTTGAATGAGAGTCAGAAAAACGCGGTACTTCATAATGAAGGACCTCTTCTGGTGCTGGCAGGTGCCGGCAGCGGAAAAACGAGAGTCCTCACCATGCGAATTGCCCGGCTGGTTCACGAAAAACATTGCAGTGCAGACCAGATCCTTGCAGTTACATTCACCAATAAAGCTGCTCGTGAGATGAGAGAACGGGTTGCGCAGCTGACCTCAGAAAAAATAGCCGAGGCAATGACGCTTTCCACATTCCACAGCCTGGGGGTTAAAATCCTGCGTGAATGCGGAGATGCAATCGGATTAAAGAAAAACTTCACGATCATCGATGAACATGAAAAAATTGCTACTTTAAAGAGTATCATGCGGGCAAATGGGGTCAGAGGGCTTAAAAATGAGGATCCGGAGGATTTTGCAGTAAAG
>JBNKZD010000266.1:0-23439 GCA_050301235.1 Chitinispirillaceae bacterium
TGCGGTGGAACTATGAAGATCATCTCATTTATTGAAGATGAGGCCACAATTCAAAAAATATTGAAACATTGTGGCAAGTGGAAAGAGCCAATTCCCAGACCACCTCCGCAAATAAGTGCTGAACTAGCCTCTGCAGTTGAATAAGTTACTCTGGATTATAGTTTCTTCGAGCAGAACTGTGTTTGAATCTGTTTTTTTTATTCGCTTTAATAGCCAAGGATGTTTTTTGTCTTAACCGGCTAATTGTGCCTGTTTTGGGGCAATTTGATACCGCATTCCAAAAAAATAGTGCTTATTCTCTCGAAAAATTCATTAAAATAGTTGTATCAGCCAAATGCAAGCACTATTTTAAACTCATAAGTTAAAAAGATCAAATTATCTATCAGCGAATTTGTGTATGGTCGACAGGGGATTCAATGTCAATGGTTCTATGGCTGAATACAGGTAGATGTACCCGGACATATGCGGACCCTGTACATTTCAAACCTTGAGTCATTGCCTCAACCTTCGGATATTGACAGAAATTATAACTGTAACATTCCCTGCAATCTGCAAATTAATGATGAACCGATCAAACTGATTTCTGTTGAACTCAAAGCCGGAGGATTGATATTTTCAGATTTGACAATTATTGGCAAGAGCACCTATATTTTTGCGTGAAGTCGGCCTGAGCAAGGACGGCGGAAGCGGGAAAAACATGAACGATTATACTCAGTGTAAAGGAACATGTCCTCTACACCCGCCCGCTGGCTCCCGAAAGATTAAATTAACTGTCAGTCAAGGAGGCAGTGCATGCACAACCCGTCCACAATACTTCTGATCAGCATGATGATATTCCCTGCATTTCTGTCCGGCACTCTCCAGGCCGCCATCACTCCCGAGATAGGGCTGAGCCGTACAACGGGAGTGGCACCACTTGCCGTATTTGTCGATGCGACGACTTCCGGCGGTCTTGACGGAGGTGACTATGTCAACGCGAACTTTGCCTGGAATTTCGACCGTAACAGCACCGATCCCACAGGCAAATACACGGTTACGAGAGGATTTGTGGCGGCACATGTCTACGAAACTCCCGGCACCTACACGATAGAGCTTACCGTTCATGATCGCCTCGGCAATGCGGCAACCGCTACTGCCCAGGTGGTTGTCACCGCATTCGACGGTACGACCTACTATGTTGCCGACGGCGGGAGCAACTCAGCGGCCGGAACGTCAATGGACGCACCGCTTGCCACCCCGGATTACGCCATTACCAACAAGAGCGGGCCCAACACGCGCATACTCATCCGCCGTGGCGACCGCTTCACCGTGCCAATCATAAAAATGAGCGACAAAGCCGGACCAGGCATTGTGGGGTCCTACACTGATCCGGACAACCCGTCGGACGAGTTGCCGATCCTTTTCTGTGATACCGAGGGGTGGGGAATGTTCTACGTCGACGGCACGACCAACGATTGGCGTTTCATGGATGTCCACCTGCGTTCGATGACCGACAATCGTGATGCGGTACCGAGCCAGGGAGGTATAGCAACCGGCTTATCCACCGCCAATCTTCTTTTTCTGCGCATGGAGATCGACAGCGTCTCCCGAGGAGCTCTCGGTATCGGCAACACCTTCAATTCGTTTGCCTTCGACTGCTACTGCCATGATTATGGCGTTTATATGACCTACGCAGAATCGGTGAACCATCTGGCACTGGTGGGCAACATCTCGCGCCGTAAGAGCATGAATCCCGAAATGGTCGGATCACCTGAGCATCTTACCCGGTTTCAGGGCGGTTCGAAGGCGGTCATTGCCTATAACGATGCCGCCGATGGAAAAAGCAATTACGACGAAATCACCATACGCGGCAGCACAAGTCAGGTCTACGTTCTTCAGAATCGGTTCGATCAGATGCTGACTATCCATCCGCAGAACAGCGGGTCGGAGGAATACCAGACATACTGTGTCGTGGACGGGAACCTGCTGCGAAGCGGGGGAATACGTGTAACAGCAAAACATATAGCCGTCCGCAACAACCTGCTATGCAATGACGGCTTCATTCTGAGCAGCCACGCGCTGGTCGGCATATCGGATGACGTGGCTATATATAACAACTCCTGCTACGGTACAGGCACCACGCTGGTATACGGCAGTGCGACCAATACGGTTATTAAAAACAACATCTTCCACACGACCGCCACGGAGTATGCATCAGGCATCTCCATGAGCAACTCACTTGACAACTACCAGATCGACAACAACATCTACTACGCCCCCAACATCAACCAAATGCTGTTTTCGGCCGATGGTATCAGCGGATTCAGCAGCTTCCAGGCGGCGGGCGCCGATGTCAACGGCATGATAGCCGATCCGCAGTTTGTTTCCGTTGATCTTTCCTCGCCCGATTTCCTGAAATTAGATGAAACCAGCCCGGCGCGAAGCGCTGGTGCAATGGTGCCGGTGTTCTGCGACTTCGATGGTGCGCTACGCACGGCAGGACAGAGAACCGATACAGGTGCCCGGCTATTTGGCGTGTCGGGGGTACTTAGACCGGCCCGGGCGATCCATGGCAGCTGCCGGATGTCGGCTGGAACCAGGGTCTATGACCTGCTTGGGCGTGTTGTGACCGGACTGCCGTATAATTCTGGTCAATATGTTTCCATGGGAATTATTCGGGGTGGTGCTGCTGCAAATCGCTACCTTTTTTGCCGATAAGACAGGACGGCATGTCACTTTGCGTGGAATCAGCGATTTAAGAATTATTGGTACAGCTGATTCAATGAAAACAGCACCGGTACCCCTTAACCCTTTCGGTGCAGGGAGGCGGATTCCTGCTATTTTGTAATGTCGATCGTCGTTGCATTAAGGTGATGGTCTCTTTCAAAGGGAACCCTTTAGCAGGGTTCCCTTAATCAGGTTGAAAACTGAATGCTGACGAAAACGAAATATTTACAGACTGAAAACACTTTTAAGTCTGTCTGCAGGTCGTTTATCTACCTCGTATTTGGTGGTTATGGCCTCGCCCCTGTCTGCACTCCGTGACCACTTCAAAAACGGTTATGGAGCCGCTTTTCTCATATCCGGCAATCACCAGCGGTTTGAACGTCGGGCTCTCCTCTGCCGGGACAAAAGTAATCCCTTCGGGGGCGAGATCTCCGGCTGCATCGGTTTTCGGATCCCCGGAAAAATCGTGGGTGTTGACATAATCGACGAACTGGGCGTGGCGGGATTCGATACGTCGAAAATCATGATGCCGCCGATCCGTTCCAGGCAGATGAACGCATAGGTGTGGCCGAAGACTTTACCGGTAGTAACACCTTCGGGCTCAGGGCCTTTGTCGTCACTGCGTCCGTCTTTTGAGTCATTTTCCTCATCGTTGGCGTTGGAATCGTCGGGATAATATTCGGCCGTAATTTCTTCCAGCAGGGAACCACTTTCGTAAATGAGTGATCCCGTTTCATCCAGAATGGAAAACGATCTGCCGCCGTAGCAGTACAACCGGTCGAAGTCGCCGGGTGCGTGTTGGGGAGTGGGAGCTCGGCGGGCTGGCGGAGGGGTGTTAGGAGGTTGTGGAGGCAGGTTGCGGCTGACGTGGTGTGATTCATTGATTTTACGATCGAAATGTACGACCTTTTTCCTTCTTCCGGACTACCGAGTTAACATGAGAAAAGCCGTTTCTGTCCTTCCACGTCCCGCAAAGAGGATGTGTGGGTTTTGTTTCCGGGGCGTTTTTTACTATTTTTGCCGACATCTAATGTCCCCAAACGCTGGAAAATCGTAATATTTTCCAGCGATGTGGATGCTGCGTCATACTCAAATTGCAGAAGGTTCATAACTGAAGGGTCACTACCTCCTTCAGGTGCTGTGCGCCTTGAAGAATTCATAAATTATTTCAAATATGAGTATCCTCAGCCACAAGGAAGTGACCCCATTGGAGCATATATTGAAATTGCTGAATGTCCGTGGAACAGTGGACACTCTTTAGCAAAAATCGGGATCAAAGCACGGACAATTCCTGAGGAAAATTTACCGCCTGCTCATCTGACATTTCTTCTTGATGTTTCCGGATCGATGGCTGATTATAACAAGTTGCCACTTATTAAACAGGCATTTACTTACCTGCAGGAGAAGCTCCGGCCTATATCGATGGAATATCTGAAGCAAAGCGGGTGTTTTTAAATGAATTTGGCGGCACCATTTTCACTGTGGCAAAAGATGTAAAGATTCAGGTCGAGTTCAATCCAGCATCAGTGAAGCCCTACCGCCTGATCGGTTACAAAAACCGTTTACTTCACAATGAAGATTTCAATAATGACACGGTGGATGCGGGTGAAATTGGTTCTGGTCAAACGGTAACCGCCTTTTACGAACTCATTCCACCATCATCCTCAGAACCCGTTCCCGGAACAGATTCGCTTCGTTATCAGGCGCAACCGGTACCAGCATCATCTTCAGATGAATTTTTTTATGTAAAAATTCATTATAAGGACCCTGTCGGTTCAGAAAGTAAACTCATCACACAACCCGCAGGAAAGGAGAGCTTCACTTCATCGCCATCTTCTGATTTTAGATTCGCAGCTTCAGTAGCAGAGTTCGGCCTTCTCCTGCGTCCATCACAGTATAAAGGCAGTGCATCGTATTCACATATTATTTCGGTAGCAGAAAAAAATACCGGCACTGATCTGGATGGATACAGGAAGGAATTTGTTACTCTTGTTAGGAAAGCACAAATGATGGCTGATGCAGAAGATTGATGAGTAAAGAGTAAGAGAGAAAGCTCTACTTTTGCAATTTACGCGTTCGCCTCTCACACTTCGACCCTCTTACCACTCATGGAAAAAAGGGGCTTTTGCAACTGTTCTCTTTTTTCCCCTCTCCGATAATGAGTTGGTTTCCCGGTAACCCCAGAAATTTCGAGATTTATAAGCCGCTGGAATAATTAGCTGCGGTTACGCAGCATATTCCTGATAAAGGCGAACATCAGATCAGGTATTACGGATGGTACTCCAATAAAAATAGGGGCTTACGCAAAAACTCTGAAGCAGCCACAACACCAACTCCGAATGTCGCTGACCATGATTGGGAAAAACTGGAGCCGGAATCTGCGTATGTTAAAAAATGCCGGTTGAAGCCTGTGGTGAGCGAAGTCGAACCATGGGCTGCTCTTATCAAGGCTGTTTTAAAGTAGATCCACCAAAATGACCGAAGTGCGGTGGAACAATGAAGATTATCTCTTTTATTGAAGATGAAACCACCATTAAAAAGATACTGAAACATTGCGGCAAATGGAAAGAGTCGATTCTCAGATCGCCGCCTCAAATATAATAGTTGAACTTGTCGCTGTAGCCGAAAATGTTACTTTGGTTTATGATTTTTTCGAACACCGCGAGTCCCGTCAGTACAATAAGGACTTGTACTTACCTGTACATTACTCAAAATCCTGAAATGTACTGCACAGTTGCACCATATTTCACTTTAATATTTTACTACAAACGCAGAAAACAGCGATTGAGACGACGTATTTTCAACACATCCGTCCCGATTCGGAATCGGTCCTCCTCCCCTTGTTATGTCGACCATGTGAATTACTTGACTCTATCTTTTTTATATGGTATTGCTAAAATATTAAAAGCAGAGAGCGCCGAGGACACAGAATCAATTCGTCCTCTGTGTTTTAAAATTTCTGTCGAACTCAAGGATGGCGATATGTGTGGGGAAAGACCAGATTCACCAATAGAGATGGGGAAACAAAAGGTGAGGCGTTTGTTGTATCCAATCCGCCCAAAATTATTTTATAGATCTCTTCATTTTGACAAAATTCGAATTTTATGTAAAATCAGGAGGTAGAATATGCCTTTCAAATACTGGATCAGTGCCTTGCTATTATCAACACTGCCGTTTACTATTACCGCTAAACCATACCCTCAAAAAATCCGACCGGTAAAAAATCTGATTATTTGTATCCCCGATGGTTGCGGAACCGCACACATGTCAATAGCCCGCTGGTTCAGGCCTGATAAACAACTGGTTCAGGACCGGATGAACGCAGGCGTAGTCACAACGTATAGTGTGAACTCCCTGATAACCGGTTCTGCAGCTGCGGCCTCTGCTTTTGCCACCGGATTTAAATCCTGGGAAGATAAATCACGTGCCAGATCTCTTTCTCAGGCACCAGACTCGTTGTACCTGAATCTTTCGAATCAACCGTACACTACAGGAGACTGGCAGCCGGTTGCAACAATTCTTGAAGCAGCAATTATTTCGGGGCGGGCAACGGGTATTGTTGCAAATTCTTCGATAGCTCATGCAACACCTGCAGCATTTTCTTCACACTGGAACGAACGGGATGAAGATCTTCCTGTGACTGAACAGCAGGTATATATGAATATGGATTGTGTTTTTGCAGGTGGTTACAACAGCCTTCTGCCATCAGGTGTCTCTTCAGGTACCAGAACAGATGGTGACAACCTGCTTGAGGTTTTAAAGAACCGTGGTTACACATTTATTACTACTGAAAAGGAGCTGGAATCACTTCCGGCAGATGATCAAAAAGTCTGGGGAGCATTTGCACCGGTGCATTTAAGCTATGAAATTGATAGAAAGTATACCTCGCCTCATCAGCCATCACTTGCATCGCGTATGGCAAAGGCTATCGAAATCCTTTCCAGAAGTAAAAAGAAAGGGTTTGTACTCGTTGTTGAAGGAAGTGAAGTTGACTGGGCTTCACATAACAATGACCCTGTTGGCGTTATCAGTGAATATATGGCCTTTGATGATGCGGTGAAAGTGGCGGTTGACTGGGCGAAAAGTATTGGAAATACTGAGGTACTTGTATTTCCAGACCACGACAATGGCGGAATGTCACTTGGACGCAGAGGTGATGATTATACATCGACAAACATCGAATTACTCCTTTCAACTGTTAATAAGTGTAAAATGAGCTGCGCCAAACTGTTTGACTCACTGGTTACCATATCCAAAGAGGGAGATTCGATTACCTATAAAACAGCAGGTCCATTTATTGAGACTGAGTTAGGAATCAAGAACTTATGTGATGAGGATGAGCTTTTTAAAATCGTTGAATCTGTTAATAATGTTGCACACAGAGGTGTGAAGAAAAAAGATAAGGATGTTGCGCTGGTTGGTGAAATTATCAGCAGGCGCTGTAATATTGGCTGGACAACATACGGTCACACAGGGAATATGGTACCATTCTACAGCCTTCTTCTTCAGAACAATGGTACGTTTGACAATACCGACATTGCCCGGTATTGTGAAGAGATCCTTGGACTTAATCTGAAAAAGTGTACTGAAAAATTATTTGTCCCCGTAAATACCATTTTTGGATCATCTGAGTTTAAAATGTCAATAGACACAGAAAAAGTATCTTCAGGCTCCGGAACTCTCATCGTAAGTAAAGGAGCTGTTACAATTCAATTTCCATTCAATAAAGATATAGCACTACGAACAGGAGACACAGTCATAATGCCCGGAAGGACAATATATTCAAAACTGTCAAATACAGTGTACATTCCCGAATCAGCACAGAGCCTTTTTGGTAATCAGGCAGAGAAGAAAAAAAGTAAGCGTTAAGGATTCAGCCTTCCGGAACTTTTGAACTTCAGAACCCTGAACCCCTGCAAAGATTTTTATTGTTTTCGCCAACTTTTCTATGTAATTTATAAAGAAAATCAGTGGATCAGGACATCATACAGAGATGATCCGGGCCTTCAGGCAGCGGCACTTACCGTGGGACCACGCAATCAGTAACCATGATATGCGCGCAATTCCCAATGTCGGTGTCTGGGATTAATTGCCGGAAAGGAATCTGTATGGATGATCTCAATCTTCGCACCCAAAAAGCCAATCGTATCACCATTTTTGGTTCTGTAGTAAATGTAGTTCTTACCACCTTAAAATTTATTGCTGGCTTAACTGGTCACAGCCAGGCAATGATCGCAGATGCCATACATTCGTTATCGGATTTTGCAACCGATATTGTTGTACTTTTTGGAATGTTTTTTTCAAAAAAACCTGTTGATAACGATCACCGATATGGTCATGGCAAGTTTGAAACAATCAGTACTGCGGTTATCGCATTAATACTTGGTTATGTAGGTTTTAAGATGGGATATGATGGCGTTCATAGAATCATTCATGTTATTCAATTAGGGGAGTTTCCCGAGAAACCATCCGCAATAGCATTCTGGGCAGCGATTGTTTCTATCGTAGGAAAAGAAATTTTGTACCAGATGACTGCTAAAATCGGAAAGGAGATTGAGAGTCCTGCGATAATAGCAAATGCCTGGCACCATCGCTCGGATGCATTTTCATCAATTGGAACAGCTATCGGAATTGGTGTTGCATCATTTATAGGGAACAGCTGGACAATTCTTGATCCAATCGCGGCAATTGTTGTCAGTGTCTTTATCATAAAAGTAGCCGTTTATATACTTTTTCAGTGTATAGGGGAGCTTACCGATAAATCGTTCTCTGAAGACCAGCTTAAAGAGATTGAGAGTATAGCTGAAAGTATCATCGGAATTTCACAGCCACATAATTTACGCACAAGAATGGTTGGGAAAGTTCCCGTGATTGATTTACATGTACGGGTTGATGCTTCAATGACCGTCCGGACATCGCATGCTCTGGCAACGCAGCTGGAGGATAAGCTGCGTACAAGATTCGGGAGCCAGACTATTGCAACTGTGCATATTGAGCCACTCGAGTCAAACAAGATCACTGCGTAGCTGATTTTTGAGGAACTGTAATCGCATTGTTAAATTGATGGAAAATCGCTGCCGGATTTCATTTTAATCGATTTGTTTATTATTTTTGAGGTAAACAGCATTTTCCATCATTTCAAAAAACTGTCATATGATTCACCTCGTATTAATCACCTGCATACTCTCCCTCTGTACTGCATCAGCTTCTTATGCGATTGCACAACTGTTCTATTTCAAGTATCGTAAACGCCTGATTATTGACTATTCTTTTTTGATTGTCATGCTGATCCTTCTTGTGGTCAGCAGGATGATTGAGTCGTATGGCATTTTGATAAAATCTATCGATAACTCATTGATTTATATGCTCACTATAAGTATAGAAAAAATTGGATTCGCAGTCGGAATATTTTTCGGGCCTTCATTTTGTTTTCAACTTATTGGAGTTACACCCGGAAAAAAAGTGTGGATTCTTTTCAGAGTGGCCGCTTTTTTATATATGGTTGTGGCCGTTGCTGAAGTTATTTCCCACGGAACTGCTATTTCCGGATTTTTACATAATGGTACGGGGTTGGTTATTCTTTTCGGCACTTATATTGTATTATGTTTCCAGGCGGCATTTCGATTGGAATCCCTTGCAAATCAGCAGCTTAACAAAATTTTAAAATTGGTATTTATCTTGTCGTTACTGGTTTTACCACCCTCGTTATATAAGTATATATGTGGATTATCCTACCTGCCGTATCATCTGGAAAATGCCCTGGCCCTTCTTGGAGTAGCTATTTTCAGTGTTGTTTTTGCATTCAGATTTTTAGATGTCCCAACCTTTTACTCAAAAGGTAATCTGACTGATTATTTCAAGACAAAATACGCGACGACTGGCCGTGAAGAAGAGATTATCCAGCAGGCACTTTTGGGAAAAACAAACAATGAGATCGCCGATACACTGTGTATTTCGGTCAGGACAGTAGAGAGTCACCTTTACAATATATTTCAGAAAACCGGTGTAAAGAACCGGATTCAGTTGATTAATCTTATTGCTTCGAATCGCTCGTAAGCACGATTTTAGAATGAACTTGAATAGTGTAGATTTTGCATTATTCACATTCGCCTCTCTCCCCAGCCCTCTCTCCACATTGTGGAGAAAGGCTGCAGGAGATAATACGCAGATTTTATATTTTTTGCACGTTTACAGAACTGCGTTAAATCGTGTGTCTTTAAAGGAAAGGTCGTGAGAAAACTGAGTGTGGTAGGCACTCTAGTGCCGGAATGGAAACTATCTGGAAAACCATTTAAATTCCAATCTCTAAAGAAGATGTTGCAAGTGTGTAGATAACATTCCTGAAAATCTGAACTGAAGTTCAGGCTACTCTACCGACTAAAAATTTGCGACATGGTAAATGTTTTTAGAACAGCTGAAACCTTGTTTCCACAAACTTTCGTTAATTAATAGCACCGGGTAATTTTACTTGTTGAATATTTCCCTGTTTCAGCGTATTCCATGATTCAGGTATCACAACTAAGCGTTCATTTGAATTCACACTGCAATTTGTTATTGTTCGATTCTGGACAGAAGTTCCTGGTTTCTTAGTCGCCAAACGTACCGAGAAGGACAGTTTTTCCTTTTCGGGAATGACTGAAACAGCTTCCAGATCCTGGACTGTTTCGATCCTGAAAGGCATATTTTTTCTGGCTGTTACTTTTTCAACAACAATTTCCTTACTTGTTCCCTGTCGATATCTTTTCTGGGAAATTTTTGCAGTTATCAAGCGGGATTCAGCTTGAGTTTCAACACGTATAGCCTGATCAGGCATTCCGATTCTTGAAAAGCGAACGACATCTTTGCCTGTTGCTGATGACGTTCCTTCAAGTTCAATCACAGAACCATTAAAGATAACACAGCATCGATAATTTTTTCCGGTTATAGAAAAAGTTAAACCTGAAGTATCTTTTACCGATCTGTTCTGGAAATACAACTCATATGGTGCAGTATTTCTGGCTTGTCCAAAATGTGGCCATCGAATGAAACTTGGAATGCGTTTACCGGATTGCATTTCACAATCGCTTAATCGGCTTTGAACAGGTTTTTCAGTTTTGTAGAAAACCTTACCATTGTCATCAGTAATCTGTGATACTGCCGCTCCGGCAGAAACAAACACCTCGCATAGTGCCTCAGTTACCATTTCTACTGTAAGCGGATGCCATCGTTTGCGCATTACCTTTGACATGGGGATACAGAAACACCACCCATTATCGGCCCCTGTATATACATGTGAACCTGAAGTATACGACCAGTCGAATGCATCATTGATAATAAGACGATTATCAATATTGTCTGTATATCGGGTGGGATGATCATCGAATGGAAAGTTGGAATCCCACAAATAAACGATTTTCGGGGTGGCTCCATCAGGTGAAACTGCATAGGGTATAAGTGTATGAGCATCCCCGCCATCCCATGTATTTGCCAATGATATTATTGGAAAGTCTCCATTTGCCAATGCAGCACGTACTTCATTGAACATGGTATTGGCATTGTTGATATCATTGCTATTAAGTTTATCCATAAAATTCCGGATCCCCTCAGAACTGAATTGCCGTGCCTGCATGATATTAATTGCACGGTGAAGGTCTTCACGGTCAGGCGATAATTCGCCGGTATAAAATGATGCTGGGGAACAAAAACCCATATAGCCGCCATATTTGTATAATGCAAGCGCCAGCAGTGACATGCCACCGCAGTTTCCCTGTGCAGCACACCCCTTGAAAATTTCATAGAACGCACAATCCAGAGGAGCTTCAACACAATCATGGGTTGGATTAACACCAAGATATGTCGTGCGGAACATGTCCCATGTAAAATCACAGGAACCAATACAGAAATCGCCACTTTCACCCCAATTTTCAAAATACCACCCGTCCCTTGACGGCAAAAATTGTGCAGATACAACATTTACTATCAATAAAACAGTCAGAATTAAACGTATTCTCATACTCATCTCCTGAGGACTATATTATCACACATTGATTAACAGTTAATAAACAATACTTGCTTCGCTTGACATTTTTGATACAAGTTTTTTATTATCAATAGATTGAATACAATACCAGTACCGAAAACCTTTTACCACTGTTGGATCCAGATATAAATTCTCTTTTACCACAGGACTGATCTGTCTGTATTCTGCCCCCTCCTGTAAACTCCTGAACACCATATATCCCGTAACTTCATGCGCTGATTGTATAGCACGCCATGAAAGCACAACACCACAGGTATCCTTAGCCTTGACCACTGTGATACTATCTGGCGGTAGAGGTACTTTTTTCGTATATGTAAAAGTTGAAATCGCAGGAATAGAGTCAATTTTACCTTTGAAACTTTCATTGCCAACGATGTCTACTCCTGCTATTCTGTACCAGTATTCATCATGTGCATTTACTGTCGAATCGATAAATGATCCTTTTGAAGGCACAGCTGTGCTTTGTGCTGGAATTTCTCCACAATCAGGTTTTTTACCTGGCCACTTCTCCATTTTTACCGAGCCATCAAGGAAAACGCAGCCAATAAATTCAGCTGGTTCATGTTCCTTTTTTGAACGGTATACGTGAAAAGCATAAAGATCCTGAATCGGGGAAGATTGCCACTGTAATTTTATTTTTTCATCACGTGCCTGAATACTGGTAAGAACCGGAGGTGGTGGCCCGGTTTCCTCTATCAAACGTCCACAAAGATATTCTGCACCCTGTGGGCAGCGTTCATAACGAAACTCATTACCACTACCATCAAATGCTGCTACGGCGTACCCATAACAAAGTGGTGAAGCTTCTGGTACAGTACTATCATTATAAAACGCGAATCCTGTTGTGGCACTCATTTTTTCTGCCTGAGTTTTTGTGATTTCGGTCAGTAATAACAAATCGCAGTCCATATTCTTACTGCCAACCTGACCGTTGTCACAAACAGAACGATAGATGTGATATCCTGCAACATCTGGTTCAGGATTTAATTTCCATTGGATCTGTATATATGCTTCATGTCCCTCAATACCGTGTAAATCAGTTCTCCCTGGTGGCGTTTTATCGGGGACACGTCCGGAAATTGATGCAGAAGGAGAACTGATATTTCCTTTTGTGTCAACACAAACAAGTCTATACCAGAAATCCTTTTCTCCGTACAGAGGAAACAGCACGCTATCGTTATCTACCCAGGATAGATTCGCCGGTGCCCCTGAAACGGCTTGGGTTTTTGAGTGTACCAACAAGGGCGATCCAGGTTTTAACAATGCAATACTATCCAGAAGTGGCATACTGTCGGAACGAAAAATGTGATAAGTAACATTTGTGCCGGTTTCCGGATGACCTTTAACATCCCTTTTTACCGTCTCCCATTGCACCTGCAATCCATGTATTCCTGCATTTACATACGTAACACTTACATTGCCAGGTGCCTGTGGAGGAGTGCTGTCTGCAGGAGTCGCAGAAATTGACGCGCTGTAGGTACCAGTCCGTCCCAGTATATCAACTGATGCCACACGATACCAGTATTTCTGTCCATTTTTCGGTCCTGAAATAACAAATCCATTCACAGTGTCATTAACAGGATCGCCGGCATCGGTATAATGTTGGAAATCAAGATGTCCAGGTCTGGGTACTGGAAGTGAATCACCTTTTACATCAATAAAAAGATCAAAAACTGCTTTCTCGGCTGTGATGCGTCGATAGGTACCAGCACTGTCAGTAGAACGCTGAACATGGTATCCCGTTGCATTTGTTCTTCTGTCCCATAATATCTGGATTTTCTCATCACCACCCTGCGCTGTGATATGAACAGGTGGAGCTGGCAGATTAAATTTGCCGGCACGAATATAAAGCGTATCAGAAAGAAGAGTATCCTTTAGTGTACCCTTCACACCAAAAAGGAGATATGCATACAAACTGTCAACCTTTACCTGTGAGTCTTTGTATGCCAGGCCGGCAACCATTCGTATGTTAAGATCTACTCTGGCCATCTGAAACAGCACAGCCATTTGTTCCTTAGTCAGACCTTTCTGAAAAATCGCACACAGACTGGTATCTTTAAATTGACTCAGGATCAATTTGTTTCTTATCAAACTATTCTTAATATTGATTGTTTGATTTGCCTTACCAACAGGTACAAGTGCTTTAGGTAGATTCGTTGCAGTAGAAACTGCAGGGGTTATACCTGTTCGGGCCCCTGTTTTCAAGGATGATGCAGAGCTGTTTGCAATCATTGCTTTTTTTAGAGCTTCCCACTGATTTGAACCTGGCTTGATATAGCTTTTCAATGTTGTACATGTATCGACAATAGTAATAACATCTCCACGATTTAACACTTGCGGTTTGCCTATAAATGACGAATCCCGGGAGTTGCACAATACACGCGTTAATTTGTAGCCTTTGATTCCAGTTGACGGCTCCCACAGGAGTAAGTTATATACCTGTTTTGTCAGCGAATCCTTTGCTGAAGTTCCATCCAACCCATAGGCCCTCTTACCGGCCCGAATTTTATCAGTTGTTTTCGAAGTCGGCTGTGGTATGCCGGACTGCGCCATGATAATGGAATTATGGAAGATTACAATAAAACAGATTATAGTTATTTGCTGTACCACATTATACTTGTTTATACATGCCATAGTTTTAAATCTCCATCATACTTAGAGCACTAATTTTTTTAATTTATTTAAATCAATTTGCACATTATCGAATATAAAAATCGCCATCTGATGATAGTCCTATTGTCAAATCAACCGAACCACATATAAACCAGAGAACGCAACCTTCAAGTCCCAAAGTCCCTTCAAATGCTGGTGGCGGAAATATAAGATCAAGATTTGCCCACCCCGATGCCGATACCAGCCCCCAGAGAATCTCACCGTACAAATTGACACCGACACTCCCCATTACAGCGCCAACAGGATTTGCTGCACCAATCAGAAAACCCATACCGGCATAGAGATCGAAACCTCCGGAGAATATACCAAAGTCTGTTCCCAATGATACTTCGCCGTATCCATAGAAACCGCTTACTTTTGCAGGAAGGATACTCTGGCTGAGTCCAAAATGCGGATTAGATGATGAGTAAATAGCCCAGGCATTTTCTTTAGGTGCATTGACACCGACAAAAAAACCACCTTCCATACCTCCCGAACCAATAAGATAGCCGCATACCGATACTTTGGCTCTTCCCTGGATGTAAAAGGACGAAGGGTCGGCGTACCATGTCAATTGTCCTTCACCATGCAGGCCTGCAACTACCGCATTTGCATCAAGAGATCCCAGTGCCATTCCCTCTACA
The DNA here is from genome assembly GCA_050301235.1 of Chitinispirillaceae bacterium. Classification (GTDB taxonomy): domain Bacteria; phylum Fibrobacterota; class Chitinivibrionia; order Chitinivibrionales; family Chitinispirillaceae; genus JAFGIN01. The sequence goes on from JBNKZD010000266.1 coordinate 15,022, forward strand.
GATGATCTGCTGAAATCTCTTTTAAGGTATAGCTCACCAAAAAGATCTATCGCTGAACCGCCTGCAGCGATTTTAAACACACCGGCGACATCACATGTTAAAGAGGTCGGCTTCATGGAAATTATAACTTCACTCATATAGCCACTTTTAGGTGCAAGAATGCCCATGCCACTATTTGTTGAACGTTCCAGAACACTGTGGATCGTCAGGCAGGAAAGAACATTATTTTCAAATACGGCACATCCTGAAATATCATCCATCCCTCCGATTCTTTGAAAAAGTCCAAGATCCAGATCATGTGTTGTATTGGATGTAAAACAAAGATGTGATGAGGGACCGTGAATTTCAACAGTTGCATTCATAGTGGAGGCACTTGAAGCACTTAATCCTCCAATCATGGCGACTCGTGCAGTACCGGTTCCGATAAATCCGTTCTGGGCTGCCACATGATAGCCGACGCCGCCAGATGGGAAGTTAAATGTTGCCAATTGCAAACCAGCCGCATTTTCCCAGTTCCTGTTAAATACTATTGATGTCGGATTTGAAGATGCAATAGTTGTTGAAGGCACGGTTACGTTCCTTCCAAAGTATGGACTGGCCGTGTTGTCATCATTCCGCTCATCGCGAATGTTAATGTAATGAGCTCCCCAGTAGGGAAATGAAACGATACCTGAAGCTGCAAGATACCCTTTTTTGCTACCGACTACATAAGGAGAAAGTTTTACTCCGTCAGCAGCAAACTGTAGTTGGTCAAAACGTTGCCCGTTAGTGTTATAATCCATAAAGAGCTCACCAATAGATCCTTCGGCAAGTAATTCTCCCCAGAGTACAGGAAATGGTTTTAAGAAATGAACAGTATCTTGAATTCCTGCTGCGGTTAGAATTATTTGACCAGTACGAATAGACATAACACCAGCATCCTGGGTAGTTCCTGTAGGTTTCAGCAGCAATTTCCAGTAAGTCAGAGGTACACCTTCCGGTGGCAGAATAACTTTTGCAGCTGTAAAATCTCCGGTCGATGTAACACCCATACTGTCAAATGGTATCCAGGTACTGCACGGTAAACCCAGAAAGGAACGTCCATTCATAGCAACATCATAAACTGCACTTTGCGCAACTTTGAAAATCGATTCATATTTCTGATCATTACCACCAAACACTGTTTTGAATGGACTATTGCTCTTGTATCCGGATTTAGCTGTATTGCCAACATCTGTAGATGGCTTCCAATGCGTCACCCAGTAGTAACCATCGATACCATTCGCTCCAACCAGATACCAACCCATGTTGGCTTCCGGAGCCCAGAGCGAATCAGCAGTACCTTTTGGAAGATCGCTTGAATAAAGATTCAGGTCGAGAATGCGTCCAGAGCTAACCCCTGCGGCACCGAGATTTTTCATATCATTAACGTTTGATACTCCTGAAGCTATGAATCCATTACCTGTATCCGGAGAAAAGGACGGCTGTGGTTCTGCTGGAAACCAGGCTTGGCCCCCAGCAACCTTTTGTTTCCAGACCCGTCGATTAAAAGAAGGATTTGAAAAATTTCCCCACTGCATCTGTGTATTATTCGCAAAAAGGATTTCACCACTTAGTTCGAGTGCACTGGAAATGGCAAGTTTAGCAAAAGTTCCTTCAAGCGGTTTGTCGAGTGCAGTTCCAGAGCGTACTGATGCCATTGGAAATGTAATAATACCTTCTTCAAGTGCTCCACTGTCCACTGTACAATGTGAAAATGACAGTTTCCCTTTAGTTGTAGCTATCTGGTAATCGAGAGGATTCACCGTTGAAAATACAAGTGTATCCTTCAAGGTTGTCTGTGCCGAAAAACCTGTATCGGTTATAGAACTGCTGCTAAAAGCATAGTTTGCACAAAGAAATCCGGTATTGGCATTTTTAGGATTTGTTTTTGAACCATCAACAGTTCCATCTTTCATTCGAATACCAATCCAGGCAGCAGGAATACCTGTTTCGGAAATATCGGTTGAAAAATCTGCTGTAAAACCTGTTCCGGAAATCACCATGCCGGTGCTTGCCATGATCCAGGGGCCATAAGCTTGAGTTGAACGAGTTTCAAAAACAGAACATTTTCGATTTATTTTTGCGTTGTTCAGTTGCAGTTGTGCTTCTGTACACGAACCAAATGAGCCAAGACAACGCGGCATTTTAACCCGTAAATCCGCTGTTGCACCTTTGCTGATAGATACTTTCAAATTCGAAATTTCTGCGGCAAATGTACCAAGTGTTACTTGAGGAGTTCTAAGGTCGCTTCCTGTTTGCTGCTTAACTTCACCTTTTAATATTTTGCCCACCTTGGGATCGGCATCAGATATTCCGATACTAAGAGTATCAAAAAATACGGGAATTCCGTTTGTTGTTTTAGATACCAACCCGGCTTCAAACGTTTCCTTTGCTTTCACAATTTCTGAATACGTTTCACGACGAACCTGCAGCGTTATTTCGACTTCTTCTCCCAGTTTGTACATGGGACTGATTTTTTTGGCAACATCTAATGATATCTGTGACGATGGGTTAATCACGTCTTTAACAACTGCGAATGTGCGTTTTACTGGTTTTGTACCTATTATAGTAGAACCACCAACAGAACGCATACAATCAAGCACGATCCATCCGGTACCAGAAACACCGTGTATTATTTTGTGTTCAGCATCGTAATTACCAATTCCTTTAAATGTTTCAACAACTATAAGAAAATCGTTTATCTCAAGTTTCGTAGGAATCTTTTTGAAAAGCGATGGAAACAACTTATTACGAGTTTTTTCAATTGTCGAAATACCGGCATCCATAATCCATTTCGATTGTTGATCAAGAGGTAACATTTGTGCCTGTTTGGTAATGCTGTCGACCAGGTGACTTGCTTCGTCAACTACTTTCTTATCTAACGTATCCTTACATAGACTCAGCTGTTCCTTAAAGGAGGGTATGATAACCTCAGAATATGTTTGCACGACAAATCTATTAAACTGTGAAGCTGACTGCTGAGCAGCTTTTTTTGAAGAAAGCGTATCACCCTGATTTGCATATTGTATTGCTTTAGCGAACATGACATCTGCTGAATCGTACAGATCATTTCGTGCGATCGACAATTTTTGAATTGTATCAATCCTGGAAACAATTGCAAACGGTTCTGCAACACAGTTTTGAACGACTTTCGAACGCGTAATTGCCGAATCAAGTAAAATATCTGCTCTTTCAAGAAAAACATTTGCTTTTACTGTATTTTCCTTGCTTGGAATCACCATTTCTGCTGAATCACGCATTGCAAGCGCTTGTTGATACAATCCAGGAGAAAACAGGTCAACGTTCATCTTTTGTGCGCTTTGTAACCGTTTCTGCAATGCACTACGAAGTTCCTCATTTACGACATCGTCTCCCGTTTTTATAACTCGTGGTTGACACGACATACAAAGCACTATCATACCGGCAATACTCAATATTGAGAGTATCCTGACGTGTAAATGTTGGCATAGAGTCATCTTGTCTCCTTAAACATGACTTTACAATACTAAACTATTACTATTTTCTCATAATGTAGTAAAATAATTAATCTCTGAGAAATTTCAACTGTTTTTATGCATTTTTCTCAAAATATAGCAGATATTGCATTGCGTAAAACCTTTATTTTTTACTTCTGAAATATTTCCCTGTATGTATTATACGTTACCTTATGCAATATCAGACATTGGTAGAGATTTGCGAGTGCGACTTTTCCGCAATTCATAGAAGGGTTCTGGAAAAATGGTAAATGTTTAACTATTTCAGGGTTCAGTCGTATACTGCAGACGGATGCAATAATTACATTTTTGGTAATTGAAAAAGTTAGCCTATTCTACCTACAGCCCTATTCCATTTACCCCACCTTATTAACTGATGACATGAAGTTCCGGCAAAACAAAAGTGGCGAAGGCAGACGGTAGAACGTGAGAAACGCAAAAAATGCAATGTACTATAATAAAATCTCATTTTTGATCGTTTTCAATATCTGATCTGGATATTTGGACTCAATTATGATTTGAATACACCCTCTCAGTAAAACCACTTAGCCCCACTCTGAGTAAAAATTCAGTAATTTGCAGGTAAAAAACCGGTATTTGCACGGTCGTTTTTTAATTTCGCAGGTGCGATACTATAGACATCTGATTTCCGCAGCAGGAGCGGAAAGTGAGTCCCGAAAAACATGTTGGGACTTTCGGCGCATAGATTCCGCTTCAGTGGGAAGAAAAGGTGTCAGGTGTTTAAGCTTTTACAACTGGGTGATAAGAGCGTAAGGCATTGATACTTTGGAGATAATGAGGTTAGTGTTATCCGGCCTGCTGCGGAAATCAGAGATTATCACATTTTCAAAGGATTTCATTATGCACCTGATCAACAAAAAAGTCGTGTTACTCTTCCCACCCTGCTCGACAAAGACATTTGGTAAAAATGGAGGAGCTGGAACGAAGAATGAAAAAACAATTGCTCCTCCGTTGGGGTTGCTCTATCTTTCAGCAGAGTTGATCGATAGTGGTTATCTGGTCGAAGTCATTGATTTTAATGCAGAACCGTATTCTGAAGACCGGCTGATCGATGCACTGCAAAACGCATCAGTGGCAGGTGTATCAATGTTAAGTTTTAATCTCGATGAAGCTAACATGCTGATAAATAAGATATTAGAACATTATCCACAGTTACCGCTCATTGCTGGAGGTCCGGATCTGATTCTTCGCCCAAGGTACATTAAAGGTACAGTTGCATCAGTTTGCGAGGAAGCGGAAACATTGATTGTACCACTGGTGGATGCAATTATTGACAACCAGGATGTAGCAACAATTCCAGGAATTTTTTACAAGGATGCATCTGGCACAGTCAAAAAAGGACCCGATTTTTATCTGAGCTATGATCTCGACACGATTAAGTTTCCCAGACGGGAACTAGTACGGGATAATGATGGGTATTCGATAATTGGACGAAAACAGAGCCGGAAAATCACCAGCCTGATTACTTCCCGGGGATGCCCGAAGAAGTGTCGATTTTGTGCACATGGGGCAGTATCGTACAGCTGTTTTCGCCAGAGGAGTGCTGAAAATGTGTTAGCGGAGATAAAGCAGATCGTTAACGATGGGTACGAGATCATCGGTATCGTTGATGATAATTTCACTGCAGATAAACGAAGAGCTCTTCATATATTACATGGAATCAAAGCGTTAAATGCGAAATTATCGATAGCGGTACAGGGTCGGGTTGATGCTGCTGATGAGGAACTGTTCGCTGCAATGCGTGATGCCGGGGTAAAAATGATCACCTTCGGCCTTGAGTCAGGAAACCAGCAAGCCCTTGATTTCTATGAAAAAGGAACGACAGTCGCCATGAATGCTGCAGCCGTGAAAATGGCTGACCGGATAGGGTTATACACCGGTGGTCTGTTTATTCTCGGGGCTCCGGTTGAACAAGTTTCCCATTTTAAAGAGACCTATGATTTCGCAGCCAGTTTGCCTCTTGATGTCACCAGTTTCTGGGTGCTTGATTATGCATATGGCTCGCCGCTCTGGAAAGATGCTTATAAAAAAGGTATTGTTAAAGAGCACGAGAACATCGTTCCTGCTGGAAAGGAACGCGGTACCCATCTGCTTGAAACAAAAGAAATTACAGCGATATGTGAACGGTATTTCTTTAAATTTTACCGAAGGCCTTCCTACTGGATTCGCCAGGTAATTAAATTTATAAGAGTAAGGGATAAGCACCTGATGGCAGTCTTTCTGGCAGGGCTGCAATGGCTTGTAGTCAGGAAATGTGAACTGGTATTTGGAAAATTGGCGGAGGTGGTGAAATTTGGGGTAAGGAAAGAGGAGTTTCAGATGTAATGCTAAAATATTCGCGTAACTCAATGGGAACTGGTGACTTGCGAGCATGAAAATACACTGAATATGGCCATTTCAGTTCATCCACGAACTTTAGAGAAGAGTGTTTCGGGTCAATCGTATACCATTATGAAAAAATATAAACAGGGGCACTGTTTGTAGTCATAGAGGGCAAAAAACATGTATTTTAATGTATAATAATCTATACAAAAATCCAGACAGATGTAAAAAGTACAGGAGCATTAAAACCTGCTCCTGTACTTAAATACTTGAATGTTAAGATCCAAATTACTTGATTAAAGTAAACGGCTTTGTAATTTGAGCATCTTTTGTGATCATTCGTACAACATATTTACCTGTTGATGCACTTGTGCGGAAACTGTTTTTTCCATCCCACATAAATGAGTAGAAACCCTCGTCGTATATACCAGCGATAGGCTTAGCAACCAGTCTTCCATTTAATGAGTAAATATAGAGTTGTACTAAGGATTTCACTGGAACTGCAAAATTAAAAACGATGGTTGTATTGATATTATGTGTAGCAATTGATGCTTGAATGGGCTTGTTCAATTTTGTGCCCAGTGTTGGTACGGATTGTTCAGTAAAAACTCCGTAGACTGAAAAATGAGTTACTTTGGCAAATACCACTTTTCGTTCAACATCAACACTGCACCCCTGTACTACTTCCCAACCTTTTTGAAGATTCAGATGGTAAATAGCAAGTTTCTGTACATCAGTACCCTGAATATCCTCAACGCTGAATGGCAGTTCAATCATGGCATCTTCCAGATTCATCAACAGATCCAATGAGGGAGTAATATTGAATGCGCGTAACCCTTTCATTCCTTTGGGATTTTCATCGATAACTTCTTCTGCAATTTCAACTTCACCATTGACCTGTTCAAGAACATTAAGTTTTACCTGAATATTCATCTTTATTGTGGTGTCGCTTTCAGGCTGTTTCATGGTTACTTCATAGAGGCCACGAGCATTTCTGTTTTCACTGGCTATGAGGGTTACTTTCTCGACCTGAAGAGCTTTTTGCGTGATCTGGTTTTCAGCTCTTACAGTATTGATTTCTGTTCTGATTTGATCAAGCTTCTGTTCTGTTTTGATGTATACGTCTTTAAGAGTAAGAATTTCATCGGTTATCGCTGTAATCTGCCGGGGATCAGCATTTGCATTAATCAACGACAGCCGTTCTCTATTCTTTTCCTGAAGTAGTTTCAAAAGAGAATCGGAGGCAATTTTAATCTCTCCAGCAGATACTTTTAATCCGGAAACAGCATCTTTGTATTCAAGCTCAGACTGGATTTTTTCTGCTTCGATACGTGTTTTCTCCATCATGACAATTAGAGCGTCCGCCTTTTCATTAAGTGCACCTAGCTGGGTTTTTAAAGGTTGAATCTCTGATGTCTGACCCTGTTTTTCTGCTTCCTCGATTTTTAATTTCAGTTCTGCGATGACCTTCATGATACTGTCGAGCTGCTGTTTTTGAGTCTCATATTTTTGTTTCAGTTCAGATATTCGAGCATCGCGACTTATTAGAGAATCTTTCTGGAATGACGAATCATTTTTGCTTTGTGATACTGATGTCAGCTGTGATTCAAGCATCCTCTTCTTTTCAAGCAAAGAGGTAATTTCCTGTTCCAGCTGACTGGCCTTGTCTTTTTGATTGTTCTGGATTGCAGTTGTCAGATCAATACGCTTTTGAATTATTACTGAGTCAAGGTGCTTAATATCTGATGCGATTTTTTGAAAGCCTGTCGAATCCAGGATTACGGGCGGTTTATCTGGTTGTGTTTCTAATTGAGTAAGTCGAAGCTTGAGAGCGTCAATCTTCTCTGCAAATAACTTCTTGTCCTCTTCATTTGTTGCTACTGAAAGTGCTTTCTGAAGATCGGCGATTTGCTGAGTAAGCCTCTCTTTTTCACTTGTAATCACAGGTGGTTGAACAATTTTTACACTATCCAGTTGTGCAATGCGTTGTTTAAGTGTTGTAATTTTATCGAGAATCGCTTTTTTCTCTGTCTCTGAAGTAACTGTTGATAAAGATTTATTGAGCTGATCGATCTGTGCAATCAGCATATCCCGTTCGGTTCTGTAGGCTGAATCGGGTGGAGTCTGTGTTCCGGTGCTTCCGGTAGTAACAGCAAGTCGATTTTTTGTATATTCGATTTTTTCGATTATAGCCTTTTTTTCATCTTCAGTGGTGGCTTTTGCAAGCATCTCATTAAGTCGTTGCAGATCCTGCATCAGCATTTCCTTTTCATTTGTAGCAACCGGCGGCTGGGACACTTTGGCACTGTCCAGTTGGGAGAGGCGTTGTTTAAGCGCAGTAATTTTATCGAGAATCGCTTTTTTCTCTGTCTCTGAAGTAACCGTGGATAAAGATTTATTGAGCTGATCGATCTGCGCAATCAGCATATCCCGTTCGGTTCTGTAGGCTGAATCGGGTGGAGTCTGTGTTCCGGTGCTTCCGGTAATAACAGCAAGTCGATTTTTTGTATATTCTATTTTTTCGATTATAGCCTTTTTTTCATCTTCAGTACTGGCTTTT
>JBNKZD010000267.1:0-4157 GCA_050301235.1 Chitinispirillaceae bacterium
CAAGCAATGACCTTCGTCAAGAAAAACTCGAAAAAACCTGCTCTGAGTTTGAATCTGTTTTTATCACCTATATGTTGAAATCGATGAGGTCTGCTGTTACGGAAGATGGTCTTTTGGGAAACAGCAATGAAAGCAAGATCATTCGATCGATGTTTGATGAAAATCTTGCCCTTGGAATGGCAAAAGGTCAAGGGATGGGACTCGGCAAGATGCTTTTTGAAAGTTTAAAAGATTGAATATCCACTTTAGATAACAAAAACAACGACCGATAATGGAATAGGGAGTGTATTTATGGAGGCATTTACCGTTGATACGATTGAAAAGCTTTTTTACAAAAAGATCATGCTTTATAATGATCTGCTTTATTGTTTTGAAGAAGAGAGGAAGTCTCTTATAAGCATAGATCTCAATAGGTTGTGGAAATTATCTAAAGAAAAAGATGAGATATGTGCTCAGATAAAATCCATCAGGCGAGAGATGTCTGTTGCCGTTAAACCGGAAAATAAGACAAACGCTTTTAATCTTAGTCTGATAATGGGTCTTATTCCTGGAAAATACGCGGATAAATTTAAAAAGCTATATTTAAGGATTTTAAAGCTAAAGGGCGAAATCGAGATCTTAAGAAAACAAAATATCCTCTATATCGAAGATTCTTTGGAATTTATGGATGAGATGATTTCTATTTTAACCGGAGAGAACAAATCCCGTTATATTTACAATGATAGATGTCATTTTAAGCCGTCTGGCCCTCGTTTATTCTTAAACAGGGAGGTTTAATATGTCCGGAATAGGAATGGTATTAAATATCGCCGCCACTGCTCTAAACGCTCAGCAGAACGGTATCAGTGTTACGGCCCACAACATCGCAAATGTCAATACAGAAGGGTATACACGACAAAGGCCCGTCCTCGACGCCAGACAACCTGAGGTGTACGGCGGATTGGTCATGGGAAGGGGAGTTGAAGTAGACACGGTTGCTCAATACAGTGACAGGCTCATCGAAAACAGGTTAAATCAGGAAAAATCCAATATGTCTTCTTCTTCGGAGATGGAAAAATACATGCAGGTTCTGGAGGGCTTATTTAATGAAAATTCCGACACCAGCATTAGTACAATGTTAACCGATTTTTGGAATGGATGGTATGATATTTCTAACAACCCCACTGGTGCTTCGGAAAGGATTTTGCTTTATGAACACAGCTCGCTTATTACGGAACAATTTAATACCCTATCAAGTGATTTAACTCAGATCAAGACAGATTTAACCAGTGCCGTAAATACCGGGCTGGAAACGATTAATAATCTCACAAATGAGATCGCACAACTTAATAACCAGATTGTGGGTATGGAGGCCAAAGGCACTGCAAATGATTTCAGAGATAAACGCAATCTCCTTGTTTCGGAACTTAATGAATATTTAGACATTAAATCCTTTGAACAGAGCAACGGATCTTTAACCATTGTTTCGGCGAAAGGTTCTACTCTGGTTCAAGGCGACAGCAATTATGAACTGGAAATGGGAGGCTCCAACGGAGAAAGGGTAATCTGGCATAATTCCAGTGGCAGCGATGTTGATATCACGAACTATATCAGCAACGGCAAACTCGGTGGCTGGCTTGACACACGGGACGAGGTGGTCGCCAAGTATCAACTGGATCTTGATGCATTGGCCAAAGAATTTACCTGGTCTGTTAACCAGCAGCACAGTCAGGGAGTGGGGTTGACAGGGTTCAGCTCCGTTACCGGAACATATGAGGTAACGAATCCGGGATTAGCGATTACGTCGAGCGGCCTGCCCTACCAGGATAAAGTTGATGACAGCGATAAGACATTCAACATATGGCTTTTTGACACCAATGGTGATCCCTACGATTCTGATTTAGGTACAGCCGGTCTTCAGGGCAACCCCATTACCATCACAGTCACCGCCGGTATGACGACAGATCAGCTTGTGGCCGCCATTGATAGTGAAACAGGGGTTGATGCAGTGCTTGTAAACAACAGGTTGAGTATAAGCATAGATGCCACGGAGACCCCAACCCCTATCGGCTCCCTTGCATTTTCTGATGACGACTCAAATGTTCTCGCGGCTTTTGGAATTAATACTTTTTTCACCGGTTCCGATGCCGCAGGCATGGGGGTTAACGATGCTATCGGGTTAAATAAAAATAACATCGCCGCTGCTCAGGTCAGCAGTGACGGTTCAATAGCCTCGGGAAACAACGCCAATGCTTTGGCCGTCACCGACTTACAAAACACATCCCTGAGCATTTCACAATGGACCTGCGACAGGATCAATGGAAATACTGAAGGGAGCTTCACGTCGACCATTGAAGGATATTATCATTCGATGGTGGGGTCCATCGGCATTGCTTCTGCAAGTGTTTCCAGAAACAGATCTTTCAGCGAGTTGATGGTTAATGAATTAAATAACGTCAGAGACAGTGTATCGGCGGTTTCCCTTGACGAGGAGATGACAAATCTTATAGCATATCAGCATGCCTATGCAGCGGCAGCCAAACTTATCAGTGTCTCGGATGAGATGCTGAACACACTGCTCGAGGTGAAGTAAAAGGAGTTACCTTTTTATGCGAGTTGCAAATAGATACATTTTTGAATCGGTAAAGTATAATCTTGGTAGTATCAGCGAAGAACTGAGCAAGGTCAATGAGATTGCCACCACCGGAAAAAAGATCAACAACCTTTCCGATGATCCTGTGGGGCTCACACAGTCACTGACTATCCAGTCTGACCTTGCAGGCATTGAGCAGATGGGGCGAAATATCGACTTTGGCAATTCATGGCTCAGCGCATCTGAAAGTGCCCTGACGAGTGTGGAAAATATCTTATCCGATACAAAGGCATTGTGTGTTCAGATGGCCAACGGAACCATCGGAGCCGATCAGCGGTCCGTAGCGGCAGAGACCGTTCAAAATAATCTTGAAGAGATTGTGTCTTTGGCCAATACAAATGTGGCCGGGAATTATATTTTTTCCGGAACGAAAACCGACACGATTCCATTTGACCTGACGACCGGAGCTTACTATGGGGATAGTAATGCTTTTACGATAAAGATCAGCAAGAATAGCACTATTGAAATCGGTAGCGCCGGTGATGCAGTGTTCGGTACGGTTTTTAATACACTGACCGATTTAAAAGACGCTCTCCAAACCAATGATGTTGGCGGTATTCAAGATGCGATGGAAAATCTGGATGGTCACTTTGACGATATTAGAACCAAGATATCAGATGTTGGTTCGAAAATGAATCGTATGGAAATTAAGAATAAAATATATCAGGATTTGAACTTTACCAATACGGAGAGGCTTTCAAAAATTGAGGATGCAGATATTGCCGAGGCAGTCATGAATGTTAAAGCCGCAGAGCTTACATATCAAGCTGCTTTGGCCTCTTCATCTAAAGTGATGACGTTGTCGCTGGTGGATTATTTAAAATAATTATTAAAAACTAGAAGACATCTCAAAAATAAATTTATGGTTCAAGGTCAAGGCGGGGCCGAGTTTCAACCCGCAGGCATACTCAAGTATTCCGAGGAGTTGAAACGAGGGCTCAACACAGAGATTGGGCCAAAAGATTTTTTTGAGATAGCTTCTAATAGATGCCATGGATAGGCTATGCTTATTTTAACACGGAAGTTGGGTGAAAAGATCAATATCGGCGATGATATTACGGTTACGCTGGTTGAAATAAAAGGGACACAGGTTAAGCTTGGAATTGAAGCACCCAGAACCATTGAAATTCATCGCCAGGAAATATATGAGAGAATTAGAGAAGAGAATTTGAGTTCATCAGATATAAACGACTCGGATCTTTCCAGGGCAGTCGCCCTTTACAAATCTTCAGAGCTACTGAAAAAAAAATCTATTAATAACCGATTCCTGAAAGGTTAAAAGCGAGAGAACGCGTGAAGATTAAAACAACGAGATTCGGAACAATCAGCATAAATGAAGAAAAGATTATTAAGATGCCTTTTGGGATGCTGGGTTTTCCGGATAAAAAGAAATTTATTATACTTCAACATCAAGAAAATTCACCTTTTTTCTGGTATCAGTCCATTGATGATCCAGATCTTGCATTTGTTATTACGAACCCATTTCTGTTTATTCCAGACTATAGAATAGATTTGGAATCGACAT
>JBNKZD010000268.1:0-6903 GCA_050301235.1 Chitinispirillaceae bacterium
AAAAACAGGCACATGGTTATTGCTGGAAGAACTCCTGGAACTTTAACCTGGTCGTATACCACCTTACGCACAACACCCACCGGCTGGGATTCACACAATTATATCGATATGGCAATAGATGATTCCGGATATGTGCATGTCAGCGGGGACATGCACAACGTTAAACTTATCTATTTTAGATCTAAAAAGCCCTGGAGCATCGAATCTTTCGAATCACCCGGTATGGTGGGATCTCTTGAAAACAGTGTGACCTATCCGGTTTTTATCAAAGGGCCACAAAATAAACTTTTTTTCCAGTACCGGGATGGTGGCAGTGGAAGCGGGACAACCTTATGGAACCGTTATGATATCGTAACCAAAAAATGGACTCGCGTCACGACCAGTGGGCTATTCGATGGACAGGGACAGGTGAATGCATATCAAACAGCTCCAGTTATGGGACCAGACGGTTTTTTTCATGTTATCTGGATGTGGCGTGAAACACCAGTAGCAAACACCAACTTTCATCTCTCGCACATGAAAAGCGCTGATCTTGTTAACTGGCTCACCATGAGTGGAACAGCCTTACAACTACCAGTCCGCCAATCAACCCCGGGGGTTGTTGCAGATCCGATCGCATCCGGCAGAGGACTCATCAATATGGATTTTGGTATCGGATGGGATTCACAAAAGCGAGCAGTGCTTTCCTATCATCGCTATGATAATAATACGATCAGTCAGATTTTCAATACCCGATATGAAAACGGTGCCTGGAAGATCTACCAGACAAGCGACTGGAAGAATTTCAAATGGAACCTGGATCTTAACGGCTCACTCACTCACGATATCGCTGCGGAGCCAGTTGAGTTTGATAACGGCCAGCTTGCTCAGAAGTACATTTACAGAGACAACTTGAAGCGGCAGTGGATACTTAATGAAACAACTCTAAAACCAACTTCCGATGCAGTGTTTCAACCACCCGAAGCCATGGCTGATTTGTATAAACTTGAATCGACGTTTAAGGGCATGCAGGTGAATACAATCCGTGATGGAGACTACTATCTCAAGTGGGAAACAATGCCGATCAATCAGGATCTGGCCCGTCCTGATGGTACCTATCCACCTTCGAGTAAACTGCGTGTGTATAAGTTTGAAATTGGTACAGGTACACTACGGGAAAGTAAATCCCGACAACAAAACCCTGAAATCAAACTCAAAGATAATAACTTGTTCATATCATCTGCAATAAAAGATCAATCCCAAAACAATGTGTTGTCAATATTTTCATTAGATGGGAAGCGGATTCTTACTTCGAATATCACTGGGAACGGCAGTGTTTCTATCTCAAATTGTCATCTGGCAAAAGGTGCATACCTTTTTAGAATTTTTGCTAACAGGGAGAATGAAACGATACTTTATCAATCAATGCTAACACTGCACTGACAGAGGTATTTAATGTCACACAAGACACATGGATGGCTCAGCCTGATACTAATGGCTGCGCTTTTATCAATTTCGATTGCATCCCTGATTTCCAATCCCGTTACGCAGATGATCGTATATCTGTTGATTACTATAGCTGGCGGAACAGTTGTTGTCTATTCATTCTGCGCAAAATGTCCCATCCGAATGACTGGGTGCAGACATATCATTATCGGCCCACTTACCAGGTTTCTCCCGCAACGAAAACAGGCTCCCTACTCCACATTGGATATACTCTTCACAACAATCGCGGTTCTGGCAATAGTCGGGTTCCCCCAATTTACTCTGATTTCCAAAATGCCACTTTTTATCAGCTATTGGACAACTGCAATTCTGCTCGTTCTGGAGATTACTATGTTAATCTGTCGGGAATGTGGGAATGTTTATTGTCCTGTGAGAAGATCTTCAGGACACCCCAGTTCAAGGTAAACACCATCCGGATTTTCATCTAAGGTCATTGTGCGGACTTCTGCAAGATGATAAGGGAAATTATTGTATTAAAATAGTAGAAAAACGGGTATTCAAACAAAAAAGATGGTCTGTTTAAGAAGGTAGTATTTCAGGATATGATGCACAGTGAATCAGTATTAGATTTTCAACCTGGAACACTCAGAATGGTTTTGTTCACTGATGGACTCATTGAAGCCAGTAAAATGGCAGATGAGATGTATGGAATTGATCATCTCATCGAATCTGCCCATAATTCAATCAATCTCCCACCCAAAGGAACTATTGAGCACATTATAAAATCACAACGACGTTTTGTGGCAATGAAGCAAATGAGGATGAATGTAGTATGCTCAAGATTAAAATGTTGTGTGCACTTTAATCAATTGACTGTATTAGACAGTACTCAGATCACTTTCACATTACGGGACCCGGCATCGATGATTTTTCAACTCATACTCAAACACCACATAAAGGAGGCTGTATGGTACACCGAATTTCATTTATTTTTTTGGGAGCCGCATTAGCTTTACCCCATTTTATCTGGGCAATTTCAGGCACAGAGGGTACACCACTTGGAGGATGTGGAACCGGATATGTAAAATTTGATGCAGAACAGGAGATTTTGCTGCAAGTGAAAAAATTCCACCATTTGCGGCTACAAATGCCAGTGAATTCGCAAAAAACAAAAGTTCTTCATCAGGATTTCATTTCTTTGTCAATGATAGTGCACTTATTAAGGCATCCACTACCATGGAAGATGCCAAATGTCCTCTGTATTATGCAAAATTTAAAGATTTCAGGAATATATGTTTCACGCTCAATGCGTTCAGTCCTTTTATCCCCGATGATTCACCTCTTAATATCAAACTTTCTCAATCTCCACTTGCGTGTTTCGAAATCACTGCTACAAATAATTGAAATGATTCTGCTGATATTGCTGTTGCAATGGAATTTTCCAACCAATCTTCAACTGGAAATGTATCTTTACTTGGGGGTGATCTGTCTGGAACAATACAGGCTACGCACTTGCATTTGGAACCCAGCTAGAAGAAAATGCATACCTGATAATTCAAAGCAGTTCTACAAGTGCAATTTACAGTGCCGGATCTATCGGCACATTTTCAACTACGGGTATGCTTACTAATGGACCTGGAAACATCGTTGCATCCAAGTGTATGGTCCCATCTAAGTCAAGTGTACGTTTTAAAATTATACTCTCCTGGTATCGTCAATTCCGAAGTGCCGATAAAGGAAATGAGGACTATTATTATCACAATTTTTATGCATCATCAAAGGACGCTGCAAAGTTTGGCATGTCACATTTTGACGACATTGCAGCAGGTGTTAAAGGAATGGTAACACGCGTAATGTCAACAATCTTTCCAGAATGGTATCTTGATCGCCTTCTCAATAACACCTATCCGCTTGTTCAGAATATGCAGTGTGCAAAAGATGGTCGGGTAGCATTCTGGGAAGGACGTTATCCCATTATTGGTTCAATAGAACTGCAGGAACACGCTCAGGTTTTTTATTCATTCAACTGACCATCAGTCCAGTGGCGACATATGAACTACTGGGCCAGAACACAGCACACCGGTATTGGAGAAGATTCACTATTAAAAGGGCACATTCATCATAATTTCAACAGTCCTCCCGATCATTGGACACCGGAAGCCCACTTTCTTTGTCAATGGGATGACTATCTGCGAAAAGATTACTGGTTTGAACCTGTTAACGCATACGATCCAGTTCCTCAAATCATGTTTATATTTGGGGTATATGAATTGATGCTTTCAACTGGCAACAGGGATTCGTTAATGCAAATCTGGCCCCATGTTAAAGATGCAGGTGAACAGCTTTTGAAATTATGCGTGATTGAAAAAGCACATATCCCAATATTTGACCATTCCGGATATATGGATCCACCACCAATTACAATTCCTTTTGAGGGCGGTATAACTTTGGCAGCGTATCTGGCCATGGCAGAAATGGCGACATTTACTGGTGATAGCTCAACCATAACAAAATATAAACAGTAGTATACGCTTGCTCGAGAGGAATACAGAATGTACTATAATAAAATTGATTTCGATGAGAGTCATCTTTATACAGTAGCATCTGATGTCGCAGGATACAGCTGGTCAAGATATTTCTGTTTTGAACCCATAATGGATTCCGATTTCATTAATAAAGTATGCGAACAAATATGGGGTTATACCATACAAAAACCAGGAATGATTAATCTTGGAATATGGCATTTTTTTACATGTGACCACTGGGGAGGTGCTGAAATTGCTCGTGGTAATTCCGACAGAGGTCTTCTGATCCATCAAAAGGACTATCTTAAGGTATGTTCAAAACCTGAATTTATGTTCTGGCAGGACATCTTAACATACAATACCACCATGTACTCCAGGTCAACCAAAGCGCCATCAGTCTGGCGTTCCTATTATCAGATGACTGGGTATCTACTTGATAAAGATTTTCAACGCCTCTGGATTCTCCCATCATTGCCTTCGGAGATGAAAGGTAAACTGATAAATGCCCCACTCCCCGCAGCAAGCAGATGGGGTACTCTTAACTATGAGGAGACACCAATAAGTGGGCATCTACAGAATATTGATATACGTTTCGATTCCAATGTTACTGTTCGTGAATTGATTTTCAAAGATAACAGTGCAGACAGTCTGGGTGTTAAACTCGATTGCAAGGTAGGTGGCAATATTGTTCAAGGCAAAATTGAAAGGAAACAGAGAGGGATAGAAAAAATATTCATTTTATACCTTCATCACCTCTTGTAATTGGAAAAAATGGTGTAACTGTAGATATTTATAAATCCTCAGCACATACAATAAATAAAGGACTGGACAGTGGAAACGCTCCACTGAATTTTCGATTCTTAAAGAAAGGTTCCGGAGATGCGTCGGAAGGTATACTACAGTTCAACATGTCACGAAGCGGCCCTGTATCAATCGATTTGATTGCTGTAAATGGACGAGTTATAAACTCTGCAAGCTATAATTTTCTTAATACCGGAGAACAAAATATTACCTTTTTCGAAAAAAAATCCAGTAGAAATATTACTGGTTCTTCAATGGCTTTAATGCGACTTCAGACACCATCTGGAACAGTTGTGAAAAAATTGTTTCTGGTGGTACAATAACCTCCAATTATTTCTTATTAGGTTTAGTGCGCGGAGAACGCGTCTCGCCCAATGGGGATTGCGCATAAATGGTTTTTTCAGTTCTTTCGGTTATTCACCTGAAGAAAAACCTTCAAGAGTTGTTCCCGCCATGGTGCATAGCCGTCAGTCTTAAAGTTATAAATAGCTGATATTTAATGGGTTACACGTTTTTTCTACGCATATGTGCCAGCTCAGGGAGCTGGCAAAACTCATAACATTATCCTTTGTTAAGTTTGGTACTGTTCCTGCCATACCAAGCAAGTCTTTTCTTCGTACCAATGCTTATATAATGGGTGTATTATAACAATTGACAATGACAATGTCAAGCACTGTTTATTCATAATGCGTTTCTTGATAATATGTTACGAGATGTTCAAAAAAAGAATTTGAAGCCATTGCAAGCCATTTAAAACAGAATTTGCCGAAGGCGTTTACGCACCAGGAAATTCAACAACTCGCTGCTAATAGTAAGTATTATCGACGCGCAGGTGCCAAACTTGATGGGTATACATTTTTACAATTGGTTCTATTCAATTCTCAATCACTTATGAGTGATACCCTTGATGATTTAACTGAAATTTTGGTAAAAGAACACTCTGTTGATTTGTCCAAGCAAGCATTAAATGATAGGTTCAATTCCTATACAGTAAACTTTATAAAGTTAGCTTTTACAGAACTGTTGAATAAACGGATTCCAAAAGAACCGATAATTAACCTACGCACTACATTTAATAGAATTTTAATCAAGGATTCAACTGCTTTTGGTGTCAGTAAAGAGCCTAAAGCTCTATACCCGGTAAGTAATGACCCAAATGATACAAGGGCTACAGTACGAATTCAATTTGAATATGATGTGCTGGCAGGAACAATAAATGATCTTTCGGTTCATGCTTTTCGTGAACAGGACAACTCTGATTGGAAAGTGTCTGATTGTTATATCCAGGAAAATGATCTAATAATTCGAGATTTAGGGTACATGCATATAGCAGCAATTAAAGACCTGATTCAGGAACGTAATGCTGCGGTTCTTTGTCGCTTAGATACCCGAACAGATGTTTATATAAAGAACGAGAAACAAGATTTCGTTAAAGTTAATTTTTCTGAAGAGCATAAAAAAATGCGTAATAGCGGAATTACCTCAAAGGAACTTAGCGTTTTTATCGGTACACAAGAACATCTCCCTATCAGGATGGTTATCTTTGATTTACCTGATGAGGTTGCTGCTGAACGGATCAGAAAAGTGCGCAAGGAACGAAAACGCAACGGTAGCAAAAATATTAAGGAAGAAACTATTGCAAGAGCACGCATGATCATAATGATCACCACACTCTCATTCGTTACATTATGTAAAGATAAGTGCTATACCCTTTATAGCATTCGTTGGCAGATTGAACTAATTTTTAAAAGTTGGAAATCCATATTAAATATCGATAAAACAAAAACAGTAAAAAGAGAACGGTTTGAATGCTTTCTTTATTCAAAATTATTTCAGGTTATTATAGTATGGCAGTTCTTTTGGTGCATGCATAAATGGTGGTTTGGGTTTCGGAAAAAATTTATAAGTATACTAAAAACAACGAAGGTGATAATAAATAATCTGAGTTTACTGAAATGTTTATATATCGCAGGAAAAACTAACCTGCTAAAGAACTTGAAACTATTGGTTAATATAGTGGTGAAACGTTGTGAGCTTGAGGTTAAAAAGGGGGATGTGGCATCTTTGGAAATAATTGCCGCAGCATTCGGTAACACAAACGATAATATTTTGGAAAAACAGTAATTTCAATGAGTTATAAAAATTAGCCTGA